>JBPOJN010000043.1:0-24133 GCA_052033505.1 Myxococcota bacterium
GGAAAGAAATGAAAAAACTCTACGGCTATTGGATTTCGGGAAAATAAATCCAGCCCACCAATGCCGACCCGCGTCATAACTTTCGGAAAAATTTAGGGATTCGGCAAAAAACACAGAAACATTTTCAAGAGTTAGCCGACTCGTTCTTTAGAGGAGTCCGATTTTTAAAAAGGAAACTTTATGAATTTCAAGACAACGGCGCAGACATTGGTTTTGACGGGGACCTTGGGGTCTCTCTCTTCGCAAGCAAACGCCCAAAACTGCCCCTATGACTCTATCACGAAAGCTGCTCAGGCTGCGGGCATCACGGATCCTGCCCAGTCGTTTACTGGAATCACTTATCGCGTCGATCCTACTCCCGAAGGGAAAGGCAATGTTTCCCTGATACACAACGATTTCAGCGATTACCTGACCTCTATCGAAGGAAATCAACGCCTGATCGACATGACACATCTCATCATAGCCGCATTACCCTCTCTAGATCCTAACCGATCAAAAGTCCCTGGCAGCATCAATCAATTAACCGCCGCGGAAATAGAAACGAGTGGCGTGGTCAATGACGGCATCAAAAACGAAGTCCTAAGTTTGGGCGCGATGCTGGCCGTGGGCAAGACGTGCCCCACCGCGGCTGAAGCTGTAGTGGTCGGCACGCCTCCTTCAGAGTTAAATAAATTTCAAAAAACGCTGGATGACCAAAGAAGCTACAACAAAAAATCCACTCGCACCGTGGGTTGTTGGTCCGGCGGTACGGGATTTTTATTAGGTCTCCTCACGCTTGGACTCGCTCAAGGGATGAGAGCCATCATCCGGAAGGTCCGAAGCTAGCTTAACAATTAGCGAGAAAAACCATGGGCGACAACACCCCAAACGTCACAAATCGCGATACCGCCTCGAACGCGTCCGTCTATGATACGGACACTTCGCTAGCCGCGTCGTCGGGAACGGTTTCCCAAAGCGACGCTTCTTCGCTGCCCATCGACACGCCGCATGGACTTAAAGCCGATCTCGAATACCTGAAAGACTTCTACGTCCAAGCCCCGAAGACCGATCCGCTCGCGCTGATCTCGTACCTAAAGATACTGCCGCAGCTCTTGGACCGCCCCGGCAGCTCTCAGTTCGTCGAGCTGACCGCGCCTCTGCGTAAAGGCGAATTCCTGTCGGAGTTTTTCGTCCCCGGCGACAATCATCGCATGTTCGCCAAGATAGCGCTCAAAGACGGGTATCTCGAAGGCGAGATGAATTTCTACCCGCCGGTCATCCAAAAAAATTTCAAAGGCACGGTCGACTTGCCGTCGAATTCACTGCTGGGCAAAGCCGCCCTCGCGTTGGACGTCGACGTGCACACGATCAAGATCGTCACCCAAGCCGACAAAAACGACCCAACGAAAAAATCCACACGATTCATCGCGCTGGTTTCGCACCGCATGCTTTCGATGCCCAACCCCATATTGAATCCGAACGGGTTCTACATGGAGGTCGACGTCACGGAACTAATCACACGGCGTTATCTCGGCGAACAAATGACGCGTATCGATTTTCCGGCCAGCCAATTGGTCGAAAAGGCCATGGCGCACATCCAGAAACATCCCTTCGCCGACATGATGATGTTCGACCCGTCCGGCGTGAATTTTAACATCAAGGCCTCATCCGACGGCACGATGCCGGAGTATACGGGCCCTTATCAATTTTGCACCGCCGGCGCGAATCTCGCCTGCAGCTCGTTGCAGTTTCATTGGGACATTCTCGCGATCGGGGACACGCTCACGCTGCAGGACATCGACACGCAGGCCTTCGTTTTCAAAAATCCTAAGACGAACGGTTTCATCGTCGAGCTTCCGACGGCGAGCGTCGGCCAAGTCGTCGAGAGCCTCTACAATAGCCCTTACGGCGTCTGCATTCCGTCGGAAAAATCTGCCACACTGACGAATTCGCGCCTGGAAAAAGTCGTGTTGGAATTGGAGCCTAAGGATCCGAACAATCTGCTCGCCGGCCTGTATTTGAAAAAAGGAAAAGGCGTCCTCCTCTCGAGCGAATTCAACGCCATGGACGATATCAAGATGGGCTCGCTCGGTTCCGGCGTAACCTTCGAACTCACGGGTGACATCGATAACCACATCTCGGCGCGCATCAACGCTCCGGGTTTCATCCTGGATAAGGCCGACTTGCTCGTCCAAGGTGGCACGTCGATCCAAATCGACGACGCCGTGACTTTGGGCCTCGAGGCTTTAGTGGATTTCAAGGACGGCGTCTTAAGCTACGCCGCCTCGATGGAGTCCCACCTCAAGGCCGCAGCCTTTTCCACTGTCATCGAAAACGTCGCAAACCTCCGCGGCGGCATTGCCGATTTCATGTGCAAGAAAATCGAATTGAAGAGCGACAACATCCTCCAAAGCCACCAAATCTCGGCCCAGCAATGCCAAGGATCGATGTCGGGCACCGCCAAACTCTTCTCTCCGCTTCCACTGGATGCGACCTTCGTAACGAATTTCTCCGGCATGAGCTCGAACGTTACCGTCGCTCTGCCGACCCAGCCCGGAAAACTGCCCGATGTCACGATCAACGAAGTCAAACTCCCCGACTTCGATTTCACGCTGAACGTCGGTTACAAAAAATACAAAGCCCGCATGCGCACCGAAGACGGTCCGGCGAAAAACTTGAACGGTTCCGTGATCGATCGCGGCGTCACGCTGACGACGAACGCCCAAGGCGTGATCAAAGCTCAAATCAGCCTCGTCGACAAAATCAGCATCGAAGGTCCTCAAGGGAAATTAACGAACAAAGGCAATTTGGTCGGCACGGCCGAGCTCGTGAATATCGCGGCACCCGGCGAAATCCCGAACTTACGTCCCAAGGTCGGATCTTTACGCTTCGAGACGAACCGCGCGACGCTGATCAATGCGCTGGGACAGACCGTTCAGATCAAAGACGCGATCACGATACAAGACGACGCTTCGGGCAAGATCATCATCACCGATGCCAATAGCCCGCGGATCTTGGGACTCCCGATCGCCCCGAAACTTTTCACGACGATCGACATCGTGCCTCAAGGTTCGATCAAACAGACGGTGAACGGCATCCGTTATTACGACCTTCCCGAAGGCTTAGGCGTGTCTTTCACGGCGAAGCTTTCGGACAAACACATCAAAGGCGCGATAACAACGACGGGCTCTGCATCGATCACCGGCCTTAAAACCGGCGACATCCAAGCCAATTACGACATTTCAACCCCGCTCAACGGCCAGAAAATCACATTGCCGAACGGCTGGGTCGAACTCGTCGGCGGAAAAGCTTCCGTCAAAGGCTCCGAGAAAAATGCCGTCGCGACCGTGCGTCCACCGGATCTGAAGATTCATTTCACAGAAAACGTCGCAGGCTTCGGCGAGCTTGTTTTCGAAGGCACGCTCAAAAACGACGCTTCGTTTGCTACCCATGTCGACCTGAAATCCAAAAAAGGCGCCTTACACCAATCCGGCAACCGTCCCGCGCTCTCCGGAGAAGTCACGATTACGGCCACGACCGCCCTGGGAGCGCCCAAACTAGTCCTTGGCAAAGTCAAACTCACGTCCGACTACAATCTTTCGGGCGATTTCGACACGAAGCAATTGAAATTCTCCTTGGACGTTCCGGAAACCGGGCTGTCGGGAGAACTGCTCGAAGACATCAACACGCCGCTCCTGTCACTCGCGAAGGGCACGAAACTGAATCTGCCGATCACGGGATTCAGGGGCGACATCGCAGTCGATTTGAACAAAGCCGCGATCACGAGCGACTGGAAAATCTCGAACATCGACCCCGCCGTCGTGACGATCCCGCGCTTCAAAGTCCTGGACATCGAACTCGAAGACGTCGCGGTGACCATGAGCCAGCTGGCGAATGGGCTCACTCTTCGTGCGTCTTATGACAGCAAAAACGGCCCCGTTCTCGAAGCCCTCCCGGGTGCCGACGGACAATTGCCTCCCTTGGATTTCACGCTGAACGTCAAAGCGACGAACCCGCATGCGACCGAACAGAATAAACTCACGAAGGACGTTTCGATTTCCCTGACGTCCCAATCCAAAGCCTCGAGCATCTCCGGCCATCAAGATCACCAAACCGGCGAGTATGTTTTCACCGTCGGCGGCATGAGTTTGGTTTCACTGCTCAAAGGCATTACGCCGATCAGCCAAGTCAATGAACTCGCGCTCAAAGACATCGCGACCAATGTCGACCTGCCGGGCGTCGAAGTACGCCTGAATCCGGTGACCAAAAAATTACGCATCGTCGCAAATCCTCCGGTCCCGCAAGGCGTGACCACCCCTCCGGCAAACCTGAAAAACTGGCTCGCTTGGTCTCAGGACGACTGGAAGAATTATCGGGATCAAATGGGCGCGACACGCCACCTGGCCGTACTCTCAGCCGGTGCAGCGGAGCTTCCCGGGAACGATCTGATTCCTCCGGGCCGCGGGCTAATCTACGTCGACATGAAACCGATCGATCGGACGTTCGATCTGAACGATCCGGCTCTGGTCGATAAGATTTTGACCGCTGTCGTCGGCTCGAAAGATGAAAACGGCGTACGTCAAAACGACGGGTCGCTGATGTTCGCGCGCGAATGGCCGAACCCGCCGAAAGACCAAAATTACCCTGAGTCCATGGTTTACAGCGAAGGCCAGGACGCTCTTTTCACGATCAAGGACGACGCGGAATTACCGGAGCTTGTGCGCAACGCATTCGGCGAAGGCGAAGCCGTCGATCGTTTTCTCGCGAACGACCGCATCGACATAGCCGACCTTCCCGAAGTTCCGTTCTTGAAAGACAACTTCGCACCGGAAGCTCCACGGGGCTTAGTCGATGCGTACTTCCGCCAAAAGTCGCCAGATAAAAACTTCTCGAATTGGACGTATCGCTTCTTTTACACTCTCTCCGCCCTGCGGGATAACAAAGACCGCCTCACGCAGCCTCTTTCGGGCGACGGCAAGCCCTACTGGAGCAAGAACAACGTCTTCGCGACCAAACCGGTCGACTTCAATGACGCAAAATACCGGGGCGCCATGGCGAAGGACGAAGGCGAAAACGGCACCGACGTTTCGCACCTGCGCTACGCCCCCGCAAAAGTTTTCGACCTCGTCAAAGACCTTCAAAATCACGCGCGTCTTGAGTTGATGGAAATCCGCAGCGTGAAAAAAGAAGACGACGGCTCGTTCTCCGGCGTGGTCAAGATCAACCCCGATCATTTCGACCCCGTTCGGCCGCCGACCGCGGCACAGGAGCGCGGGTACAATTTCCACGTGACCACCGCTGAAAATTCATACGGACCGGTTTCCGCGTTTTCCTATGGTTTGAAGGATGGTGCCGATTCCGATTTCACTGCTTTCTCCGCGCGCTACCTCGTCGTATCCGCCTTGAACGGCACCTCGTATCTCATTCAGGATCACGCCTTCGACGCCGAAACGAAAGACGCGGACTTCTTCGAGGGATTGGATCCGGACTTGAGCAAAGAAGGCGATCCCAGCCGGAATTTCATCAGCCTCAACAATCCGGCGAAGACCGCCTTCACTGACGTCACCATGGTGAACAACCAGAACATCCGTACGGCCGAACCGAACCGCAATCCGCGCGAAGTCATGCCGACCATCATGTCGCGCGCCATTTCACGTCTGAACCGTAGCCTTTACCGGAATCAAGCCATCGACTTCCGTGACACGGCCCTCGACGTGAAAACTTTGAGTCACGTTGCCGACGATCCGTTGCAGACATCGACCCCGCCGGAATTCCTGTCCTATGAAAAAGGCGCGAAACCGGGGGAAGGCAAGATCCTGATCAAGGCACCCAAGGAATACGCCTCGAACGCGAAAAAGCTCTTGATGGATAATCTAGGCATCGACGCGGCCGCCGCCGATAAACTCGTGGCGGACGGTGAAATCAAGGCCTCCTACATCGCTGAACTTCCGGTCTATAAAGACCTCTTCGACGCGGAGACAGTGGACTCGTTCGCGGAATTGGTGATCGGTCCCAACTCAGGCGTCAGTCCGCAATTCAAAGCCCGCAGCGAACGCTTCCTGATCCAGTTGAACGACATCAAGACTAATTACGCGAAGTGGGATGATTCGGACGACAAAGACGGCACGCGTCAGATGCAGGCCCGCGATTTCTCGGACGCTTCGCGCTTCCATGAGTGGAGCAAGAACAACCCGTCTTCGGACCGCAAGGACAGCACTGACAGCGTGCTCTATGCGATTTTTCCGGGTGATCAGGTCAAACGCGACGATTATCTGCAGGTCGCAATCAACGCCCAATATTTCAAGGAATCCACGGCCGAAGGTAAAACCGGCTTCCAGGCCTCCGAAAACGTTTCCTGCGAACCCGTCGAGGCCGGTTTCACGTGCACCAACACGTCGCTCGACGTCGACGCGAAGGTCCTTCACTACCGCATCAAGGCCCCGGATCCGGCGACCATGAAGGATCATCCGGAACGTTTCCACGTGGGCAACATCGGCATCGCCTCATGGACGGCCCAAGCCCGCTCGGACAAGCCGGGTCAAGGCTTCTTCGAAAACGAAGGCTATTGGGCCATCGTTCCGCTCAAAGGCGACCGCGTCCTGATTCAGCGCGTGGGCCTCTTAAATACCGTGGTCCCCAATGGCGACAAAAAACTCGCGAAGACGGCTTTTCAGCGCGTGACGTATTTCGACCGCTGGATCTTCAAGAAAGCGGCGGAGCTCGCGGGCAAATCGGGACTTAAGGCGCCAAATTTCGAGTTCAAGGGAGAGTCGGGACTGCTCTCCACCAAATAAGGATTTTTTATGCCAGATCCGATTAAAAATGACGCTCCGCCGGCTGTAACCTCCGATACAACGGAAACTCCCGATTGTGCTCAGCCGCTGGCCCCTCCGGGAGAGCTCGAAAGCGCGCCTTTACTGCCGACGTGGAGAGTGAGCGCTTCCTATGAAGCCGCGGACGTGAATGGAGACTTCAAGAACATCGTGCGTTTCGACGTGCGCCGCATCCGGGCTTTAAGCCGCAGCCTTTTCTTCAAATCCACGATCGGCAAGGTTTACCCTCCCATCGCGAAACTGCAGCCTGACATCAAAAATCTGCCTCAGCCTTTAGTGATCGCGCCTGTTTTCGCGGGCGGACTCTCTCTGTCGACCGAAGGCAGCGATTATCAGTACGTAAACGCGGGCTTGTCCTTGCACATCAATACCCAAGACTTGATCGCGACTTACATCGACGCGCGCGTGCAGGCGGACCGCATCGACGGGAAGTTCAACGTCTCGGGAAAAATCGACTTGGGCGCGGAGATCCGTCTCTTAGGACATCCTTTCATCATGGGATTCATCGAATATGCGCCAGCCTTGACTACGTTCCACATCGGCCAAGACGACATCTTCGACGGCAGCATCGACCGTAAGGCCAAAAATCTCTACCACTTCTGGGACGTCTTCGACGCGCAAAGCTTTACGGTCGGCATCCGCACACGGTTGCCATAACCATTTTCACATCGTCACCAAAGTCGTCTCCTCCATCAAATCCCAGCAACGCACCAAATCCTCGTAAAAAGCCGCCGCGGTGGGATGACGTCTCGCGGGATCGGGCGACAGGGCTTTGATCGAAGAATGATACAAGGCTTCTAGGGCCGGATCGAGGGACATCCTTAACTGACTGCGCGATGGAATGACTTTATTTTTCTTGGCCTCGATCCAAAGCGGCAATTCATTGCTCGTCGGCTTAAACGGCGGCTCTCCGAACGCAAGGGTATAACATAAAACACCCAACGAATATACGTCCCAAGTCGAGCTGTCTTCCACGGTGCCATCTAAAATTTCCGGCGGCACATATCGTAAAGTCCCGAAACACCAAGTCGGTTTTAATCCGGTTTCCGCGACGGCATTGGCCAAGTCGACTAATTTCAGAGCGCCCGCGTCGTCGAAGACGAAGTTCGCGGGCTTCACGTCCCGGTGACGGATACCGTGCTTTTCGATGTCCACGACGCAAGCCGTCGCTTGGAGCATGATTTTCAGTTTCCTCTCGAGCCACTCGGAAGGATTCGATTTCATCCAGCTAAAGAGAGTCCCTCCTCCGAGGAACTCCATGACGAGATAAGGGATCCCCCGCGAGAGTACACCCTCAGCATAGACCTGGGCGGCGCCTGAAGCGCCCGAAAGCAACGTCAAAATGCCACACTCGTGGCGCATGATCTGCTTGGGATCTTGGCCTTCTTGTGCCGTAAAAAACTTCACGGCGACGGGGCGATCTAAACTGCGATTGTAGATGCGATAAACGGAGCCGCTGTTTCCTTCCCCAAGATGAAGGGGAGACAGCAGCGAAGCGGGGCGTGGGACGTCGGGACGAGTCTCCGAAGCAATTGAATCTACAGGTCGGGCCGCGGCCCGATGCAATATCGACAAGATCATAATCAGCACCTGCCCTCAGGAATGGGGAATAATAACGACTGCTTCTTTAGGTATCTTGTCGCGGGAAGCCAAGAATAGTTTCGAGGGATTTCAACCCGCCCCGAAAATGGATTTCGCGTCGCTGACCCACTGGCTCGTTGTCTGTGTGACATTCTTGTAGAACGCTGCGCCTTTTTGCACATACCCCATCCCCTGCTCCGCCCAACCGACGACTTTGTCGACTGCGGCGTCTCCCTTCATAAGGGCTTTGTCGTAGTATTTGCTCGCCACGCTTAGGCCCGCACTGATGAAAGGACCGGCTCCGGGGATCACGGAGGCCATGGGGATGGCCACTTTTAAGGCGACACTTCCTACCGTCTTCGCGACGTTTCCGATGCTCCGAAAGGCCTTCTTCGCGCAACCGCCGGCCTTGTACATGCCGTCGCAGACGGATTTTTTGGATTCGAGTTCTTGCAGCTTCGCGGCTTTTTCGGCGGTATCGACGCCGGAGGCTTTGAGCACCTCGATCTGGCGCGAGACGCCTTGCGACATCGAACGCGTGATTTCTTTCATGTCTTTTTTCGAGAGCCACAATTGCTTCCGTAAGCCGTCGATCGCGACTTGTTTTTCTTTTTTGCTCAGAGCGGGATTCGAAAGGATGCGATCGATTTGAGCCGTCGTCGTCGCCTGCGATGTCGGTCCGACATAGGCGTCTTTCACGGCGGGGATGGACGATCCGTCGACCAATGGGGGCAATGACGGATTCCACGAAATGGAGGAAGAAGCCGGCAGGCTTCGCGTGACCGAAGACGCGTTCATAAAACCCCCAGTTCTTTGGCGTATTTTTCGTAATTCGACTGGAACTGCGGATTCTGCGGCCAGGCCTGGTGTTTATTGATCAAGAGGCTGTATTCGGCGCTTGAGGTCATCTTCGCCATCGCCATGTAGAGGCCAACTTTTTTATCACTCCAGGCATTTCCATCGCCCATATAGGTCAGCATGGTTTTTTTGATGTCCGTCGGCAATTCGCGAAGCATACGTCCGCCATCTTTGCCGGACTCGGCCAAAGCACGGGTGAAACTCGCCACGGCGTCGTCGCGTTCTTTATTGCCGCCGATCGAAGCAAGCGCGTTTCTTAGATCCGCCGGGCTTTTGTAGAGCGCCGTCAGCAGGTTTTTCGTCATGTCGCGGCCGGATTTAAATCCGGATTCGTTGTGCGTATCCACGAGCGCGAAGAGGTCGTTTAGATTTGGGCGCTGTTTCGGCGCAGGCGGCTTCGGGGCGGATACCACGGGCGTCGGCACCGGCTGATGGGGCCGTGGCTGCGGCGCCGGTGCGGGAGAAGGAACGGGAATGGTCGGAGCGCAAGTGGGAGACGGTTGCACTGGAGGCTGCGATGCCATGGGCGGCTGAGAGACGATCGTTTCCGGCCGGCAATACCCTCCCTGCATGCGGCGATAGAGATCGGCCCTCGAAAATATGTCATTTCCGCCGCCGGAAACGGCCGTGTCGTAGCCTCTGCCTCCGATGAAGAGATCGTCTTGAGAGCCGCCGACTAACGTATCGTTACCGCTGCCGCCGACCAGGGCGTTCGGGCCCGATCCGCCTTTGAGATAATCGTTTCCCGCACCACCATTGACGAAGACCGGAAAATCGACGCTCGGATCGAGGAAGACCGAATCGTTCCCGCCACCCGCATGGATCGCGAAAGATCGCGCCGCATCCGGACCGCTTAAGGGGACTTTGTAAATTTTCCCATTCACATCGATTTCGAGAAATTTAACACCTTGAAGACAGGATTGTCGGACACGGATCGCGTCGTCCGACGGACTTCCATGGAGTTTATAATTCCCAGCGTCGTCTCTTTGGAGTGGCGTCACCCATTGAGGCAACCTCGAAGCGAATGAAGATGTTACGGATTGAATGTCAAACATACGACCTCCTTGAGGAGGAGGTATGGCAAGAGGCGTACCAACGACTTTTTTCGAAATTCCCTAAGGATTTCAGGAGTCGGGGAAAAATAAATTTTGAAGAGCCGTATGAAAACCGAACCCGTACGTTCGAACATCGGACGAAAAAAAGGCCGGGAATTTCTCCCCGGCCTTTTTAAATTCAAACGAAGAAACCGATTTTAGAAACGATAGCTGGCCGTGATGATCAACCAACGAAAATCGAACTTCGTATTGTCGAAGTCTGTGACGACGTGACCCGACATGTCCGTACCCAAGAAAAGGCGGTCAGAGATGGCTTCGTAGCGCACACCGACGTTCGGGACCATGATGTCGAGGGCTCCGTCGCCGTTCGTCGCGACGATACCGCCGACGCCTAAGCCGACATAAGGCACCCATTCCGGGGCGCGGTCGATGTCGAAGTGATAGCGCGCGAAGGGAATGAAAGCGAAGGCCGCGCTGCTGCGGATCAAGACGTCCAAGTTCATGCCTAACGAGATGTTTTCCCAGGCGAAATACTCACCGTTCAGGTTCAGATCGAAGGCTACGGGATTGACGGCCAGACCGGCTCCGGCGCCCAATTGAAACTTCCCTTCACGGCTGGCGGCTTCGCCTTGGGGGGCTGAAGCAACGATGGCCAAAAGCGCCAAGGCTAAGGTTAGGATATTTTTTTTCTTCATGAGACTCCTCCTGGTTGAGTTATTTCGAGTGATTTAACGATGATCTGAAACCCAAAAAGCGATTTTTACAGAACCTATCCGTAAGCTTAAGGGCCGCTCGGCTAACAAAGTCGCTATCTCCCTGTAAAGAAAAGTTTTCTTGAGGATGGCGCTTACGGATCCATTATCATTTTCAAGGCCGTTTTTCCGTCAAAAAGTAGAATTTAACCCCCCATACTGATGGCCATTTCTTTCCCGATATAATATTTAATTTTTATAACTAATTAATATATAAAAGATATTTTTGTTATAATAATTATAATTATCAAATTGGTATAACCATTGCACATACCCCTCGCTACACGCGGAATCTGGATTCAAAACGAAAGGTGCAGGGGTACGCATGAGACAAAATACCATTCGGGCCGTTGCGACCCTCAGCCTCTCGTTACTTCTTGCCGCCTGTTCCGGCGGCACGGGCGGTTCGGGCGTTTCCTCCGTGGGCACCAATTCTCAAGGCGTCCAGGACACGGGTGTGGACGAAATCAATCTTTTAACGCTGGAAGGCGGCAAAGCGAACGTGAGTTTCGACGGTGAGAACGACTATCTTTTGATCGTCAATTCTTCGGACCAATATAACTCGGACGCCACCATCCGCCTCCAAGGCGACATCTCTTCGACCTTGGTCGTGGGCGCCAATTCCGCGCTCACCGCGCTCGTCGCCGAAACGCCTCCAACCGAAGAACCCCAAAACAGCCAATTCCACCAGCTCTTGCGCGAAGCCGAAAATCAATTCACGGAATCCGGCGAGTTCATGCCTGCGACCGCTCAGGACTCCATTCAGGCCGGGCTCGCGGCGAACCCGAACACCAAAACCTTCCGCGTACTTTCGACCATGAGCTCGTTGACGAACTATCAAGACGTCATCAGCACGCTGCGCTACACCTCCGACGAAATCAAAGTGTACGTGGACAAAACCAACGAATCCAACATCAGCGACAACGAAATCGCCCAAGTCGTCCATGACTTCGAGGAAATCGCCCTTCCTCGCGAACGCAACCTTTTCGGTCAGGAAGGCGATATCAATAGCGACGGACACATTACGATCTTGATGACCTGCACGGTCAACCGCATGGCGACCGGCGGCGGCATCGTGACAGGCTTCTTCTTCCCCGGGGACATGTATCAACGCAGCACTGTGAACCCGGCTTCTAATGCACAGGAAATTTTCTATACTCTCGTACCCGATCCCGAAGGTAATTGCGGCGCAAAAGTTACCAACGATTTTGCGGTAAACAACATCATCCCCGGCGTCTTGGCCCACGAGTACCAGCACATGACGAGCTTCTACCAACATGTCTTCAAGAGCAAAGGCACGACCGAAGAACCCTGGCTTAATGAATGCCTTTCGCATCTTTCGGAAGACCTCACGGGCTTCGGACAGGAAAACCCTTCGCGCGTTAAACTTTTCTTCTCGCAGCCGTCGCAAACGGCCGTTGTCTCTCCTTCCGCGCCTACGCTCGCCGAACGCGGGGCTTGCTATTCTTTCCTGCGCTACCTGTATGAACAGAGCCCTGACGGCGATCAGTTCATCCGCAACCTCTACAGCTCTTCGCTGGTAGGCGTGGAAAATCTCGAGGAAGCCTATAACAGCGCGGGCGAACCCGACGAAGACTTCGACGAATTCCGTGAATTCATGAACCGCTGGTCCGTCGCACTCTCTCTGGCGGGCACGAACCTCACGACCGACCGCCGGTACAATTACGAAGAACGTACGACGAACGGCGAAACCGGAAACCTCATGGGCCTCTGCGTACGTTGCAATGCTCAGGACAACCGAGGCACCATTCTCGACGGCCCGATCACTACGACGGTGAAGTCCTATCCCTTGACCGGCGTCGTGAAACCCACGGCGTCACAATTCTACCGCCTCCAAAAACCCCAAGGCGTCCTCGACCTCTCGATCACGGGCGGCGTTTCGACCGGGGCCTTGGTGAAACTCTCGAAGTAGCACGCTTTACTTTCGCCGGACGCGCGTGCTACCCCCGTCCGTTCCATGCATCCGTTATTACTTGAAATTCCCGTCTTCGGCGGCATCCAGATCTACACCTACGGCGCCTTGGTCGCCCTGGCGTTCTTGACCGGGATTTGGTGGACGACGCGCGAGGCGAAACTCGCGGACGTGCCCAAGGAATTCGTTCTCGACCTGTCTTTTTACATCGTCCTGGCGGCCTTGATCGGATCCCGCGTACTTTATATCTTGGTCGACTGGCGCCGCTATGCCGAACATCCCTTAGACGCGCTGAAAGTCTGGGAAGGCGGACTCGTTTTCTACGGCGGCCTCATCGGCGCGACGCTCGTCAGCTGGTTCTTCATCCACAAACATCGCTTTTCTTTTTTGAAAATCGCCGATCTTTTCATGCCGGGCCTGGTTTTGGGACACGCGATCGGGCGGCTCGGGTGTTTTGCCGCCGGCTGTTGTTACGGACGCGAAGCTCCCGCCGATTTCCCCCTGGCCGTGATCTTCCCTCACTCGGCTCATGCCCTGGCGCCTGCGGGCGTTCTGCTGTATCCCAGCCAGCTTTTCGAGTCGACGGCGGCATTCTGTATTTTCTTAATTCTCGTCGCAGTGCGTAGGAAGAAATCCTTCGACGGCCAGATTTTCTTGATCTATCTTGCGATTTACAGCGTCGCCCGTTCGGTATTGGAAATATTCCGCGGAGACGAAGCGCGCGGTTTTTTGATTCCGGACGTTCTATCGACGTCTCAATTCATCAGTCTGGGATTGATGTTGTTCGCGGTCGCCCTCTACATAGGCCTTAAGAAACGGTCCCGGGCGAAACGGTCATAACGGGTTTTCAAGGAGAACGTCATGAAGCGTATACGGTCTTTAGTCGGGGTTTTGCTGATCTTGATTTCGGGGGCAAGCCTGCTGACTTCCTGCACGAAGGTCTTGGTGCGCGGAAAAGACAAGGATATGGAGCCGGTGAGTCGCTTGTACTACACCTCTCCCGATCTCGCGACCAAGGCCGGACGCGAAGCCTTGATCCGGTTGGGTTACCGCATCGATAACGAAGATGCTTCCACGAAAACGCTCACCACGAATTGGCAAAGCACCAAAGCCGCTTCTCATTATATCGACCTCTTCGACCGCAGGGATTACGGGACCGTCGGGGCGTACTACCGCCTGAAGCTCCAAGTCATCGAACGCGTGAACGGTCAGACCGAAGTCGCGGTCTCCGCGCCCGTGCGTTCCATCATCACGGGTAGGCTTTATTCTTCGAACCGCGAAGAGAAAAAAGTTTTAAAGAAGATCCAAGACCTCCTGAGGACCGACGATTTCGAGATCACCAACGTGGGAGTCGAAGAAAAGTAGTCTTAAGCCAACCCGTACGGAACTTTAGAAATCTTTAAGAAACCATGGACGATCCCAAAAAAGACTACCGCGCCACGCTCAATCTCCCTCAAACCGATTTCCCCATGAAGGCCGACCTGGCACGGCGCGAACCCGAAGCCCTTAAAGCTTGGAACGAAGCCGACCTTTACCGCGCGATCCTCAAAAAAAACGCCGACGGCGCGAAGTTCATCCTGCACGATGGACCTCCGTACGCGAACGGCAACATCCACTTCGGCCATATACTGAATAAAATTCTGAAGGACATGATCATCCGGTACCAGGGGCTTAAAGGCAATTACAGCCCCTATATCCCAGGATGGGACTGCCACGGACTGCCGATCGAACATCAAGTCGACAAGGACTTAGGCCCCAAGAAAAAATCCATGAGCCGCTTGGAGATCCGCAAGGCCTGCCGCGAATACGCTCAGAAATTCGTGGATATCCAGCGCGAAGATTTCCGTCGTTTAGGCATATTCGCCGACTGGGAGCATCCGTATCTCACGATGAATTTCGGGTACGAAGCCACGATCGCGCGCGAGTTCGGCCGCTTCGTGAAACTGGGACAGGTTTATAACGCACTCAGGCCGGTACTCTGGTGCGCGAACTGCCGCACGGCTTTGGCGGACGCCGAAACCGAATACGAAGAAAAAGAATCGCCGTCGATTTACGTACGCTTCCAACTTCTGCCGGACACGATCAAAGAACATTTCCCCAAGCTCACGGGCAAAAAAATCTCGATCGTGATCTGGACCACAACGCCGTGGACGCTTCCGGCGAACCAAGCCGTGGCGCTGCACGAGAGCTACGACTACGTTGTCATTCCTTACCAAGACGAATTTTTCATCGTGGCGAAACAATTAGCCGCGGGTTTTTCGCAGACCTTGGGACTCGAAGAAGAACCCGACGCGGTCGGCCGCTTCGCCGGAAAGACATTGGAGAACATCGGCGTCATCCATCCCTTTTTAGGCAGGCTTTCGCGCGTGGTACTCTCCGACCACGTCAGTCTCGATACCGGAACCGGCTGCGTGCACATCGCACCCGGACACGGCGAGGACGATTACATGGTCGGACTCAAATACGAGTTGCCGATCTTAAGCCCCGTCGACCCAGACGGCCGTTTGAACCGGGACGCCGGCGTCCCGGAATGGGAAGGCCAAAAAGTCTTCGAAGTAAACGCCCAAGTCATACAAAAACTCGAAAGCGTCGGGATGCTGGTGAAGCAGTCGAAGATCCGGCATTCTTACCCGCACTGCTGGCGCTGCAAGAACCCGCTAATCTTCCGCGCGACCGAGCAGTATTTCCTGTCGCTTGAAAAAAACAACCTGCGCACGCGCGCTTTGGATGCGATCCGGCGCACGACTTGGATCCCGGGTTGGGGGCGTGAGCGGATTTACGGCATGGTCGAACGCCGCGGCGACTGGTGCCTGTCGCGCCAGAGAAGTTGGGGCGTGCCGATCGTTTCTTTCCGCTGTGCGGACTGTTCGACGATCCTGCTCGATCACGAAGTCATCGACCGCATCGCCGATCTTTTCGAGACGCAAGGCTCGGACCTTTGGTTCGACGACGCTACGGACCTACTGCCGCACGACAAAAAATGCGGGAAATGCGGCAAGTCCGAGTGGCAGAAAGAAAACCACATCCTCGACGTGTGGTTCGATTCCGGCGTGAGCTTCGCGGCCGTCTTGGAAAAGAACCCGGATTTGGATTACCCGGCCTCTCTCTATCTCGAAGGCAGCGACCAGCACCGCGGTTGGTTCCATTCGTCGCTTTTATGTTCGGTCGGAACGCGCGACCGGGCTCCGTATGAGACGGTGCTGACTCACGGTTTCGTCGTAGACAGCCAGGGTAAAAAATATTCGAAATCCGCCGGTAACTACGTCCCGCCCGAAAAAGTCATCAAGGAAAACGGAGCGGAGATCTTAAGGCTTTGGGTCGCGGCCGAAGACTATCGCGGCGACATCCGCGTCTCGAACGAAATTCTCACCCGTCTGATCGAGGCCTACCGCAAGATCCGGAACACTTCGCGTTACCTTTTGGGCAATCTCTACGACTTCGACCCCACGACGCACGCTCTGCCGCAGTTGGGCCACGCGGTCGCCGAGGAAACTTCCGTGGGATTCTCCGAAATCCACGATTGGATCCTGCATCACCTGCAAAAACTCGTTCAGAAAGTCGACGACTCTTACAGAGATTTGAGCTTTCACGTCATTTTTCACGAACTAAACCGCTTTTGCACGGTCGAGCTGTCGGCCTTCTACCTCGACATCCTGAAAGACCGCCTTTACACCTTAGCCAAAAACGATCCTGCGCGGCGCACGGCCCAGCGCACGCTTTTCCGGATCGCCTCCACACTCTCTCGACTGATGGCGCCGATCTTGGCCTTCACCTCCGACGAAATCTGGAAGCATCTGCCGAATTTCCCCGGAAAATCCACCTCCGTGCATCTTTCGGAATTTCCGGAAGCGCGTCCCGAAGACGTCAACGAAGCCCTGGCTGCCCGCTGGGAGGACTTCCGCTCGGTGCGCGACGAAATTCAAAAAGCCCTGGAAAAAGCGCGCAAAGAAAAACTGATCGGGAACTCACTGGAAGCCAAGGTCGTCCTGATCGCCGCGGAAGAACCGGAACGCATCCTTAAAAAATTCGAAGAGCAATTGACCGACCTCTTGCAAGTCTCCCAAGTCGCCTGGGGCACGAACCTCAAAGACGACTTCGAGCGCAGCGAGCGTTATCCGAACCTTTTCTTAAAAATCGAAAAGGCCGACGGTCAAAAATGCGACCGTTGCTGGCGCTGGAGCGAGGCCGTAGGCTCGCATGCAGACCACCCTACGCTCTGCAACCGCTGTCGCGACGCCGTACAAGGGGACATTTGAAATGTCCTCTCGCTTAAGCCTCATGGCTCCCATCATCGCGATCGTCTTCGCCCTGGATCAAATCACGAAATACCTGGTCAAATCCCATCTGGATTTTTCTGACCGCATCGCCGTCATCCCGGGATTCTTCGAAATCGTCCACGTCCGAAACCGCGGCGCAGCCTTCGGTTTCCTGTCCACGCTGCCGGAGAACATCCGGCTGCCGTTTTTCTACGTGATCTCGTGCTTGGCCCTGGTCCTGATCGTCGTTTATTTCGTGAGACTCAAAGACCCCAGGCGCGGCGTCTACGCCTGCCTGGCTCTGATCTTAGGCGGTGCCTTGGGCAATATTTGGGATCGAATCACGATGGGAGAAGTGGTAGACTTCCTGAGGTTTCATTGGGACGAACGCTTCGTCAACACCGCGTTTTGGGGCCGCACGATCGCCTTCAAGCTTGAGTGGCCTTCTTTCAACGTCGCGGACGCCGCCATCACGACGGCCGTGGTCTTCCTGATGATCCTCATGGCCAAGGAGCCCAAACAGAACCGATTATGAAACCTTTTCTCTTCAGCATCGGCGGCACTCCCATCCCGTCGTTTTTTTTCTTCATCATGGTCGCCACGCTGGCGTGCGCCTTCTATCTGTACCTGCGTGCGCGCGCGAACGGACTTCGCCCCGAAGTCATGCTGGATTTAGGTATGATCGGCATGGTCGGAGGCGTCCTAGGGTCGAGAATCTTCCACATCTTGGTGGAGGCTCCTGATTATTACTGGGAAAAGCCCATGCGAGTGTTCGAGTTTTGGCGCGGCGGCTTCGTCTCTTGGGGCGCCGTTCTCGCCCTCGCCGTCGCTTTACCGGCCTATTTTCGCCTCCGTAAACTGCCCATGCTTCCTTATTTGGATTATTGCACCATCGGCGCGCCGATCGTTAAATTTTGGATTCGCTTCGCCTGTCTTCTGACCGGCTGCTGCTACGGCGCCCCGACAGATGTTCCATGGGCGATCACGTTCACGGACCCCGCGGCGACGGCTTATTACTATTATCCGAACATCCCGCTGCATCCGTCACAAATCTATTCGATGATCCATGCGGCCCTGCTCTTCGTGCTGATCAATGTTTATTACGGCAAGACGCATGAGATCCGCGACGGCCACTCGGTATCTCGCCCCGGCCATACACATGGCGAAAGCATCTGCGTTCTGCTCATGGGGTGGACGTTGCCGCGCGTTTTCCTCGAGCAATTCCGGGCCGACTCAGACCGGGGACTTTATTTCGACGGCATGGTGTCGACGGGCCAGATTACGGGCTCTTTGATCTTCGTCGCCGCCTTGATATTTTTCATCGTGCTCCGCAAAAAGGCCGCACGCACCCAATGACCGCGACGTTCCTTCTGTTCGTCGGCGTCATCGGGGCGCTGAAGATCCTCTATACGTTGAAGACGGTTCCTTGGATCGCCCAATCCCTGTTCGCATTGACGGCCGCCATTCTCGTCTATCCGGCGGCCTTGCACGTGCTCTTCGCGCGGCTGCCGGTAAAATTTTTCGAGGGAAGTGTGCAAGAGATCGGTAGGTCGCTGCGAATCTTCCTGCTCACGGCACTGGCGATTTTTCCGATTTTCATAGTAGCGGCCCACGTCTACCAGACGACGCTATTGGGGGTTCATCTCCGCTTGCACCGCTTCCCGTGGCAATGGTCGACGATTCCGTTCCAGATTTTCGCAATCGCGCTGCCCGAGGAGTTCTTTTTCCGGGGCTATCTTCAGACGCGTTTGAAACAGAAGTTTTCGGGGACTTTCTCCCTCTTCGGATCTTCCATGCTGACGGTGCCGATCGCGGTCCCTCTCACGAGCCTGATCTTCGCGGCCTCGCACAGCTTCATCGCTTTCCAATGGTGGCATTTCGCGATCTTCTTCCCCTCTCTCGCCTTCGGATGGCTGAGGGAAAAGACCCAAGGCTTAGTCGCCCCGATCCTCTTTCATGCGACCTGCAATACGTTGATGGTCGTTTTAAGCCGCGCCTATCGATGAGCGATTCTCCTCGCATACATTATGAGGACGAAGATCTCGTGATCGCCGAAAAGCCGGCAGGGATCCCGACGCAGCCTTTGTCGATGAAGACCGCGGAAGCCGCATCCGACGGTGAGACGTTAGCTCTTTTGATCGCCGAAAAATATCCTGAACTCAGGGAGGTCGGCGGTTCGGATCATGGAGCCGTGCATCGCTTGGACCGGGAGACCTCGGGCTTGGTGATCTTCGCGCGGAATCAAAAAACCTACGACATCGTGCGAATGATGTTCTCCAAAAACCAGATCGAAAAAGAATACGTGGCCGTCGTCGAAGGCTTTGTCGCGAAGGCCGGAAAAATCACGTGGCCCATCGGTCCGGATCCGAGGTCTTCGAAACGCGTGAAGGCTTACCGAAACATCGCGGAGGCGAGAAAACACAAAGCTTTGGAGGCATCGACTTCTTACGAGCCTTTGGAAAGCCAATCACTCTCATCCGGCTTGAACCGCCTGGGTTCCTGCACCTGTCTTCGCATCCGCATCAAGACCGGTCGGCGGCATCAAATCCGGGTTCACCTGGCGGAGAGCGGATATCCGATTGTCGGAGACGAAATTTACGGCAACGATAAAAGCGAAGGCGAACGACTGCACCTCCACGCCTCGCGCTTAAAATTCAAACATCCCCATACCGGCCGGTGGGTCGAGATTTTTTCCCCGATTCCTTTTTTTGGGTAATCTTAAAGGTTTAAACTTCGGAAGACGAATCGAGCGGCGGCTCGGGCAGAGGAGGCTGCGGCGGCGTTTTATTTTTCGTTTTTCGTTTCAGAAGAGTCTTAAGCTTCTTCAATTCTTCCATGCGCAGCAAATATCCCATCGCCGCGTAAATCCCCGCTCCGCTCGCGATCAAAATCATCAACCTCAAGCCTTCCCTCGCCTTCGTCGCATCCGCCCAGGGGAGACGATGCAGAAGCGCCCAGAGCCCGGCAGCCATCACGGCGGAAGCGAGTACTGATTTCGCGACCGAAGGCAGCAGCGACCTCAAATTCAAGGACCCGATTTTTTTCCGCAGATGCAGGATGTGCATCGTAAAATTCCCGATCGAGGCCAAGCTCAACGCCAACGCCAATCCCACGTGGCCCAAGGGTCTCATCAGGATCAAGGCGCATACGAGATTGATGATGACGGCCATGTTCGCGGATTTCACGGTGGTCTTGGAATCATGCAGCGAATAAAATGCATTCGCCGTGATGCGCACGCCCGCCACGAACGGCATGCCCATGACGAAAAAGCGGAGCGCCGCCGCCGTCGCCTGCGTAGACGCGGGACCGAAGCTCCCGTGTTCGAACAAAAGACGGATCACCGAAGGCGCGAGCATCATGAGTCCAGCCGCAGCTGGAAGCGTCACGAAGAAAATCAGCCGCAAACCGAAAAGGAAGGTTTCCCGGAAATGTTTCTTATCCTCCGCTTCCCCATGATCCGCGAGCGAGGGCAGGATCACGGTCGCGATCGACACCGCGAAAACCCCCAGCGGAAACTCGGTCACGCGGTCGGCATACCAGAGGTAGGAAATGCTGCCGTTCGGCAGGAAAGATGCGAACAGCGTCATCGCCATCACATTGAACTGATACACGGCCGCGCCGTACGCCGACGGGATCATGAGGCCCACAATGCGCCGCACCGCGGGATGCTTCGGGTCCCACTGCAATTTCGGAAAAAAACCCACGCGTGCCAGCACCGGGAAATGGACCGCGAGCTGGAAGAAGCCCCCGATCAACACGCCGATCGCGAGCCCTAAAATCGGCGGATTCATCACGCGGGTCAGCACGATGGCTCCGGCGATGATGCCGAGATTCATGAAGATCGAAGCCGCCGCCGGCACCCCGAAGCGCTTGAGCGAATTCAAGACGCCCATGGCCCAAGCCGCGAGGGAGACGAGCAGGATGTAGGGAAACATCACGCGCGTCAGAAAAACCGTAAGCCGGTATTTTTCGACGTCTTTGGAAAATCCCCAGGCGGTTAGCTTCACCAGTGCGGGAGAGGCCACGATGCCTAAGACTGCAATACCCGCCAGCAGGCAGAGAAGCAGCGTGAAAGACACGGAGGCCACGCGCTTGGCCTCGGCTTCCGAAGTTTTCAAGGTCTTGGAAAAAATGGGGACGAAGGAAACGGTCAAAGCGCCTTCCGCGAAGAGACGGCGCAGGAGATTTGGGATCCGGAACGCAACGAAGAACGCATCGGCCGCCGCGCGCGTCCCGAAGGCATAAGCGATCGCCATGTCGCGCGCGAGTCCCGTGAGGCGGCTGACGAAGGTAAAAAAGCCGACGATGCCGGCGCGACGTGCGATCTGGCGTTTTTCACTCATGGTCAATGCGTCCTTGACATGTTTTTCGGGTGAATGCTAGCCAGTCCCCTCTTTAAAGGAGAATTCATGGCGGACGAGAAAAAAGACGGCAAACGTAAGGTTCCCAAAGGCAGACATCTGTCTGCGATCAAAAGAGGCCGCCAGAACATCCGCCGCCGCGAGCGCAATCTGACCGCACGTTCCGCCATGCGCACCGCGACCAAGAAGGTCATCGAAGCCGTTCAGAAAAAAGACCTGAAACTCGCGGCCGAAGCTTTAAAGACCGCCATGTCACGCATCCATAAATCGGCCAAAGCCGGCATCGTCCACGACCGCAACGCCGCGCGCCGCATCTCCCGCTTGTCCGCCATGGTTTCCAAGAGCGCCAAAGCCGCGGCCTAACGGCACAAATCCATCAGAAGTCTTTCGAAGAGCAGGCTCTTATTCAATGGCGAGCTTTTGAGAGACCGATCCGTCTGAAAAATCCTCTCTCTTTTGTCTTTGAGCCGGACGACGTCGAACTGCCCCGCTTGCCTTTGATAATCCTTCAAGAAGAACGGCGGCACGCCCGCGGAATCCCCTTCTTTGACCTTGCTTAAGATCCGGAAATGCCGCCCCAGAAGCGCCAGCATCGCGATCGGGGATTCTCCCGACTCTTCCATCCGATGAAAGAGCGTCAGCGCGCGGGCCAGGTTTTTGGCGCCGACCGCGTCCATGAGCTCGAAGACCGTTTTCCAGGAAATCGCGGTCACGCAGGATTCGACGTCGGCCAAGCTGATCGACTTATCTGCCCCTTTCAGGAGGTAGAGTTTAGCCAATGCGGATTGGAGGGCGTTCAAGTCCGAGCCGACGGCGGAGATCAGCCACTGCACGGCGGGCGGATCAATTTTATAGCCGCACCGATAAGCCTCTTCGGTCACCCACTGCGGCGCCTGGCGCGGATCGAGAGCCTTGAACTCCTTCACTTTCGCCTTCTTCGAGATCATCTGCCAAAACGACATGCGCCCGTCGGATTTTTCGGCGGTCAGGATCACGTCGGTCGACTCGGGAATTTCGGGGAAGATCGCGGAAAGCCGATCCATCTCGGCCTTTTTCAATTCATGCGCGTTCCGGATTACGATCACGCGGCGCTGAGCCAAGACGGGCAAGGCCCCCGCAATCTCGGCGATGCGCTTGGAAGACACTTCGGCGCCTTCAAAGACGTCCAAATTGAAATCTTTCGACGACGGTTCCAGGCGCTCGGACAGGATCTTGTCGAGCTCACGCTTGACCAGCAACGCCTCAGGACCGACCAGCGCGAAAATCACGCAACCACCAGATTCAGCAGTTTATTCGGGACGTGGATGACTTTGACGATCTTCTTGTCACCCACGTAGCTCCGCACCTTTTCGTCGGTCATCGCGAGCTCTTGCGCTTGCATTTGCGAAAGTCCCGCCGTCGTTTCAATTTTCGCGCGGACGACACCGTTGATCTGCACGATCAACAGGGCCTTCGTGTCTTGGAGTTTACTCTCATCGAAAGACGGCCAGGACTCGGCGGAAACCAAAGACGCCTGGGGTTTCAAAACCGACCAGAGTTCCTCCGCGATGTGCGGGGCGAACGGGGCGGTCAAGAGCACCATCGCCTCCAAGGCCAAGCGCGACGGCTTCTTTTTTTGGGCGCTTAAGAAATTGTAATACTCCATCAAAGCGGCGATGGCCGTGTTGAATTGAAAACGATCCAAGTCTTCCGTGACTCTCTTAATAGTTTTATGAGTCCAGCGAACTTCCTCAACGTCTTCATTTTCAACATTATCTTTGGTCTCCTGAATAAGCGTCCAAACCCGGCGCAAAAATCGATACGCGCCTTCGACGCCCTGATCGTTCCAATCGAGGTCTTTTTCCGGCGGCGCCGCGAAGAGCGAAAAAACCCGCGCCGTGTCCGCGCCGTATTTTTCGATGAGATAATTCGGATCGACGACGTTGCCCTTGGACTTACTCATCTTCGAACCGCCTTTGATAACCATGCCTTGGGTCAGGAGATTTTTAAAAGGTTCGCGCGTATCTCCGGGCGCGAACCCCAGATCCACCATCACCTTCGTAAAAAACCGCGAATACAGGAGATGCAGCACGGCGTGTTCGATGCCACCGATGTATTGATTCACGCCACCGTCCTTCATCCAATACGCGACGGCCTTAGGATCGCACGGACCTTGATCAAATTTCGGGGACGTATAGCGCAGGAAATACCAAGACGACTCCACGAAGGTATCCATCGTGTCCGTCTCGCGGCGGGCCGGCTTGGAACATTTCGGACACTGCGTATTCACGAAGGAATCGATCTTGGATAGCGGCGACCCGCCCTTGCCGGTGAATTCGACGTCGAGCGGGAGCTTCACCGGCAGATCTTTTTCAGACACCGGCACAGTGCCGCACGCGTCGCAATAAACGACCGGAATCGGAGTGCCCCAGTAACGCTGACGGCTGATACCCCAGTCACGGAGTTTGAAATTAACCGTCTTGCTGCCAAATCTCTTTTCTTCGAGATGCTTCGTGATCGCTTTCTTCGCGTCTTCCGAAGGCAGT
>JBPOJN010000056.1:0-34514 GCA_052033505.1 Myxococcota bacterium
GTCCAAATTAGCGAGGCTCGAGAAATTTGGCATAGGGAAGGGATTGTTCGGATGGTTCAAGATCACAGGTGCGGCCGGGTCGGTAATGTCGAGCACGGACAAATGCGTCGAGGTAAACTCGAAGGCGTTGTTGGAATTGATGACGTAGGCTTTTTGGCCCGCGGTATCGACTGCGATTTCGATCGGTGCCGCGAGATCCGTGGGCGTGATGTCCTTGAAGAGGACGCCTTTGTCGCATTGGCTTCCCATCAGGGGAAGGGCCAAGAGCGACAAAGTCAACAAGCCTACATGCTTTGATCGAAATTTCATTATTTCGCGTCTTTCAGCGCCGCATGGGCGGCCGCAATACGGGCGATGGGGACTCGATAAGGCGAACAGCTGACATAATCCAGACCGTTTTTATGGCAGAAGGCGACGGATGCCGCATCCCCGCCGTGCTCGCCGCAGATGCCGACTTTGAGTTTATCTTTCACGCCGCGGCCTTTGTCGACGGCCATGCGGATGAAACCGCCGACGCCTTTTTGATCCAAGGTCACGAAAGGATCGGCGGGCAAGATGCCTTTTTCGACGTATTCCGGCAGGAATTTCCCGGCGTCGTCGCGGGAGAATCCAAAAGTCGTTTGGGTCAAGTCGTTCGTGCCGAACGAAAAGAAGTCGGCTTGGGACGCGATCTCGTCGGCCGTCATAGCCGCGCGCGGCAGTTCGATCATGGTGCCGATCAGGTAGTCGATCGGGCATTTCATTTCTTCGATGACTTGGCGGCAGACCGTGTCGGTGTCGCTGCGCATGACTTTGAGTTCGTTCACGTGGCCGACCAACGGGATCATGATTTCAGGGATGATCTTAAAACCTTCGTCGCGTGCGAGTTCGCAGGCGGCTTCCATGATGGCGCGCACTTGCATCTGGTAGATCTCGGGGAAGGTGATGCCCAAACGGCAACCGCGATGGCCCAACATGGGGTTGAATTCATGCAAAGACGCGGATTTCACGCGCAATTTCTCGGGTGTGACGCCGATTTTTTTCGCCAGATCGACGATCTCGGCTTCCGTGTGCGGTAAAAATTCATGAAGTGGCGGGTCAAGTAAGCGGATCGTGACCGGCAGGCCCTTCATCTCGCGGAAGATTTCCTTAAAATCGCCTTTTTGCATCGGCAGGATTTTCAGAAGGGCTTTTTGGCGTTCTTTCGTATTATCGGCCAGGATCATCTCGCGGACGGCATCGATGCGGTCGGGCTCGAAGAACATGTGCTCGGTGCGGCAGAGTCCGATTCCTTCGGCGCCGAACTGGCGTGCGACGCGGGAGTCCAGCGGCGTATCGGCGTTCGTGCGGACTTTGAGTTTACGGTATTTATCGGCCCAAGCCATGAGGGCGCCGAAGTCGCCCGAGAGCTCGGGTTGGACGGTGTCGATACGGCCCAAGATGACGTCGCCGGACGTGCCGTCTAAGGTCATCCAGTCGCCTTTTTTCAAGATCTTGCCGCCGACGGCCAAGGTTTCGGCCTTTGCGTCGATCGTGATATCGGCGCATCCGGAGACGCAGCACTTGCCCATGCCGCGCGCGACGACGGCCGCGTGCGAGGTCATGCCGCCGCGGGCGGTCAATATCCCTTGAGCCGCATGCATGCCGTGAATATCCTCGGGGGAAGTTTCCTGCCGTACTAAGATCACGGTTTCGCCGCGCTCGGCCCATTCTTGGGCTTCTTCGGCCGTGAAGACGATACGGCCCACGGCCGCGCCGGGAGAGGCGGGTAGGCCTTTGGCGACGACTTCTTTCTTCGCTTTCGGATCGAGGTTCGGGTGCAGGAGTTGATCTAAGTGCGTGGGTTCGACCCTGAGGACAGCGCTTTTTTCGTCCAAAATTCCCTCGCGCACCATTTCTACCGCGATGCGCAGGGCGGCTAGGCCCGTGCGTTTTCCGGAGCGCGTCTGAAGCATCCAGACTTTACCGTTCTGGATCGTGAACTCGATGTCCTGCATGTCCTTATAATAGTTTTCCAGCTTGCCGAAGATGTCGACCAAGGTCGCGTAGGCCTCCGGCATTTTCTTTTCCAGGGAATCGGCGCCTAAATTAATGCGCTGGGGCGTGCGGATGCCGGCCACGACGTCTTCGCCCTGGGCGTTGATCAGGTATTCGCCGAAAAATTTCTTTTCGCCAGTGGAAGGGTCGCGCGTGAACGCCACGCCGGTCGCGCAATCCGCGCCCATGTTGCCGAAGACCATGGACTGGACGTTGACGGCCGTGCCCCAAGCCTCGGGGATATTATAGATGCGGCGGTATTCGACCGCGCGCTTGATGTTCCAAGACCGAAAGACGGCGGCGACGGCGTTCCAGAGTTGCTCCCAGGGATCGGAGGGAAAATCGCGGCCCAAGTCTTTTTTTACGACGGCTTTATAGTTTTTGACCAAGTCCTGAAGGTCGGCGGCATCGAGTTCGGTGTCGAGGCGGACGTTTTTCTTCTGCTTTTTGGCTTCCAAAATTTCTTCGAAATGAGCGTGATCGACGCCCAAGACCACGTCGGAATACATCTGGATGAAACGGCGGTAGCTGTCGTAGGCGAAACGCGGGTTTTGAGTCTTCGCAGCCAGGCCTTCGACGGTTTCGTCGTTAAGCCCTAAGTTCAACACCGTATCCATCATGCCGGGCATGCTGATGCGCGCGCCGGAACGTACGGAGAGCAGTAAGGGGTTTTTCGCGTCCCCGAACTTCGCGCCGCCCGCGTCCTTCATGGCGTTTTCGATTTTACTCAAGTTCTCTTTGACCTGCGTATCGAGACCTTCGGGGTATTCGCCGTTATGCTGGTTGAAATAGGTGCAGACTTCGGTGGTGATCGAGAAACCGGCGGGGACGGGCAGGCCCAATTGATTCATCTCGGCTAAACCCGCGCCTTTGCCGCCCAAAAGTTCCTTCATCTTTCCGTTGCCATCGGCTTTGCCGGCGCCGAAAAAATAAACGTATTTCGTCTGTTCGCTCATGGGTTCAGTCTCTCCGAAATGTAGGTCGCCAGCTGATCCAGGGCCACACGTTCCTGCTGCATCGTGTCCCTGTGTCTGACGGTCACTTTTTGATCCTGCTCGGATTCGAAATCGTAGGTCACGCCGAAGGGGGTGCCGATCTCGTCGTGGCGGCGGTAGCGTTTTCCGATGCTGCCGACCTCGTCGTAATCGGTCGCGAAATGTTTGCGTAGTTCTTTTTCCAATTTATGGACGGGTTCGGCCAATTTTTTCGAAAGCGGATAGAGGGCCGCGGTGAACGGAGCCATTTTCGGGTGGAGTTTGAGTACCACTCGCTTTTCGGTCTCGCCTTGTTCGGCCGTCGGGGCGTCCTCTTCGTGATAGGCGTCGATTAATAAGATCAGAAACGTACGATCCACGCCCGCCGAACATTCGACGACGCCGGGGACGAATTTTTCTTTCTTTTCCTCATCAAAGACCGAGAGATCCTTGCCCGAAACCTTGCTGTGCTGGGTTAGGTCGTAATCACCGCGGTCGGCGATGCCTTCGAGCTCGCCCCATTTCCAGGGGAACTTGTACTCGATGTCGGTGCAACCGCGCGCATAGTGGGCGAGTTCGTCTTTTTCATGGGGGCGGAGGCGCAAGTTTTCGGCGCGGATGCCGATGTCGCGGAACCAACGCAATCTTTCCTGGACCCAAGACTCGTACCACTGCGTGCTCTCATGCAAACGTACGAAAAATTCCATTTCCATCTGTTCGAACTCGCGCGAGCGGAAGATGAAATTCTTCGGCGTGATTTCGTTGCGGAAGCTCTTTCCGATCTGGGCGATGCCGAAGGGGATCTTGAGCCGGCTGGTCGTTTGGACGTTTTTGAATTCCGTGAAAATCGACTGGCAGGTTTCGGGCCTCAAATAAGCGGTCGCGTTCTCGCCTTCGACGGGACCGACGAAGGTCTTGAACATGAGGTTAAACTGACGCACGTCGGTCAAATCGCCTTCGCCTTTTTTTTCGACGGCGCAGGTTTTGACCGACAGCGAGGGCTTTTTCAGACACGGGATTTCGTCGATCTGGTCAGCGCGGAAACGGCCTTTGCAGACTTTGCAGTCGACCATGGGGTCGGAGAAATGCGCCACGTGTCCGGAGGCGACCCAGGTCTGCGGATGGGCGATGATAGACGTGTCGACGCCGACGACGTCGTCGCGGTTCTGGACCACGTCGCGCCACCAGGAATCTTTGACTTTTTTCTTAAGTTCGACACCGACCGGTCCGTAGTCCCAAAAGCCCGTAATACCACCGTAAATCTCGCTCGAAGGGAAAATAAAACCGCGTCTTTTGGCCAGCGAAACGACTTTGTCCATGAGATCCATAAGGACGTTGCGACTAGCGCGGGATATCCGACCAGGTCAATTCTTTAATTGCTTTCTCGGCGCCGGATTTTTATCTTCCGCCGCATGGGGGATGGCCGCTTTCGAGTGCATCGCATTTTACGAGTCATCTCTCTCTTTCTTTTGGTTTTTTCGGCCTCTTGCGGCGGTTGTTTTTCCGGAAAAGACCCGAAAAAAAGCACTAAGGGCAAAGATCCGAGCCTTTTTAAAACCGGCAAACAAAAAATCCAACGCGGCGTGGTCTCGGTCACTACGATGAAGGTGGTTTTCCGCGACGCCCCCTTGTCGACGACGGCCTCAGGGAAGGCGGATGCCTCCGAACGTTCCCAAATCAAGTCTCCGGTGGAGGCCAAGGTGCAGAAAGTCTTGGTGGAGGAAGGATCCTTCGTCCAATCCGGGGATACTTTGATTTCGTTCGACGGAGAAGCGACCGCGCTTAAGCTCAGTCTTGCACGCGCCACCCAGAAAGAGGCCGAAGTTGCGATCGGTCTCATCGAATCGGGAGTTTCCCTGCCGACCGAAGGGCGTACTCCGCCGGAGTCTCCAGAATCCCCAGACTCTAACGACGAGACGGACACGATCGCAACTCTCGCGCCGCCGCCCAAGAATCAGCTGGAATTTTTTCAGGCCCAGCTGGAGAAATCTAAGGCCGAGATCGAACTCTACGAGAATGTGGCCCAGGAAGAGAAGAAGATCGATAGCCCCTTTGCCGGTATGATTACGCGTAAAGACGTCGTGGACGGTGCCGCCGTCGCTCAAGACCAGGTACTTTTTGAAATCGCGCGCTTGGATCCCATGGCGTTTGTTTTTACCGCGCCCTTGGAGTTCGTGCCTTATCTGGATCACGGTGCGGATGTGTTGGTGAGTTTCGATGAATTGCCGGGGCAGGCGTTCGGAAAAATATCCGCCACCGCGGAATCCAAAGGATCGGGAGGTTCCCAAGTCAAAATTAAACTGTCGAATCCGGACTTGAGCATCCGTCAGGATATGGTGGGCACGGTGCGTATCGATGTCTCCGAACGCCGCCGCGTCGCGACGATCCCCGAGGGGGCGCTGGTGCGCGCACCGCGCGCGTCGTTTGTGTTCCTGGCCGAGCCGACCGAAGACGGGAAGGGCATGCGCGCGAAGAAAGCCTCCGTCGAGGCCCTGGAAGCGGCGAGCGGGTCGGTGCCGGTCGTGAAAGGACTCACGGAAGGCGACGTCATTATCTCTTCGGCCGAAGGCGGCGTAGATTCTTTGAGCGATTTAAGTTTAATCGAGGTATCACCGTGAAAAATTGGCTTACGTTTGTTTTGTTCTTACTTCTTCTTGCGCCGGCGAACGCGTTTGCGGACTGGAAAAATTTAGCGCCAGGCTTGGATTATCAGTCGTGGGCGTCGCCCGTGGCCCATGCGTTCCGCATCGACCTCGATCACTACCGCCTCGATCTTTTAACGGGACGGGATTTTCAAGGGCCGCATACCGCGCAGGAATTCCGGCAGGCGTCTAAGGCGCTACTGACCGTGAACGGCGGCTTTTTTGACGAAAGTTTCCGTCCCCTCGGACTCATCCAACGCCGCGGCAAGACCGAACAGTCTTTGCGTGATACGGGTTGGGGCGTTTTTCAAATCACAGGCGGCGATTTTCCGGCGGCTTCGATCAAACACCGAAAAGATTTCCGCAGCTCCGGCGTCGATCTCGCGCTTCAGGTCGGTCCGCGTTTGGTCGTCGACGGCAAGATCCAAAAATTCCAAGAGAACGGCCCTCATCGCCGCTCCGCGGTGGGAGTGACCTCCGAAGGTAGAGTGATTCTGGCGGTTTCGGAAACAGCGATCGATCTCGCAGTCTGGGCTAAACTCCTGCAACCGGAATGCGTCCAGGCGCTCAATCTTGACGGCGGTGGTTCCACCCAGCTTTCGGTCCGCACGCAAAAACTTTCACTCGACGTCTTAGGCTTTACGTCCGTTGCGAATGCTTTGGGGGTTTTCGCGAAATAGTTCTGGAACTTTTCAAACCGGCCGCTTACGAAAAAAATAAGACGAATGGATTTGATATGGGGGATGTATGTCGCGAAATTCTTCTTTCGCCGCAAATAGCAGGTCTCGCCGAACGATTAACCTTTCTTATCTCCGGTCTTATGAGAGGCATCTCGGCGTCCATGCCCGATGCGTTGTCTTCGGCCTCGACTAAGACCGCGGTTGGCGTCTTAAAAAATCTCCATCTTGCATTTTCTCAGGCCTTAGGAAGCGTGACAGACTCGCACGGGAATGCCCGGATTATTTTGGCGGACGGGCTTGAGATTTTAAATCGATTGCAGGGGGCAATGGATCTTTTCGAAGAGAGGGTCATTTACGACATTATAAAAACCGATTGGAAGGAAGGCCTTCAGGCGCTTTTCCGTCAGAGTCGTTTTGAACTGTCCGTCGATCAGTTGGATTCGTGTGTGTCCGAATTGAAATCCCATCATCTCCCTGAGGAGCCATTGCATCGGATCGCGAGCCTGCTTCGCGATACCCGAGAATCGATAGACCAAATCAAAAGTGTGCTCGTAGGCGGCGGCGCGAAAACTCCGCGTGGCGTGCGGGTTCCCAGCTTGGGATAGGCGTTGAAGGTTAATTTTTTATCCAAAATTCTGAATAAAATTAAATATTTGTAGAGTTTTTTCGCGCAACCCCTTACGAAAAAAGACGAAAGCAGAGCCAATCCAATGTTGTGATTTTTGTGGGGAGGTAGCTCTATGGGGGATCAGTTTCGTTTAGTGGCGGCCCAATTAGGTGGGCTCAAGACTCAGCTGGCACAAGGCGTGGATGCTCGCGTCGTTCATGATTCGTATTGCAGAATATCGCAGGCAAATCCCAATTTAAAAGACTTGGCCAGCGCGCCGCTTTCGGAGCTTGATGACGCCGGCGCGGTTGGGCGTCTTCTCGATACTGCGATAGAACGCGTTCAACGAAATATTGATACGTATCAGCCTCCACGGACTACAACCCCGACGCTGTCTATGTTGCGATGTATAAAAAGTGATCTCTCCCAACCCCGCACCCCACCCCAACCCCCTGCGCGTGCTGCTATCGGCACGCCCTTGTCGATGAGACCCTTTCACTCGAAAGCCTTAGCCGCCGCAGAACAGTTCGGCCGCATGATTCATGCGATGCGAAGCCACGTGACCGCCGGCAAGATCAAGGCCGGATGCCTCGCAGAGGATATAAAACAGGAACCCGATTTCATCGGCAAAGAACAATTCTTGAGCGCAGTGGATGACATCCTCGCTCGTATCGAAGACCTTTCGGCGGCTTTAGTGTCATTCGCGCGGACGGCAAGAAATGACGTGAAGTATTCGGAGTGGCAGATAGTCTGCGCCGACGCCCTGGAGAAGTGTGATTTTTCGGGCATCATCGTAGGCTTGACCGCGTCGTATGAGGCTTTTTTCTCGGCGAAGGATACGTATCAAGGCGCTTCGGTCGAGACCCACGAAAAAGCCGCGGCCATGAAGTGGCTGCACGAAGTGTCGAAATACGTACGCAAGATCAAGGGGATCGTGCATGACGTGCCATCCCCGCTCGAATCTTTCCAACCTGTGAACGTGAAAGCTCTCATCCACGATTACCTCGCCGACATTCCGCATGGTTTCGGCGTCGATATTGAACTCTCCGGTCTTTGCGAAGGACTCGTCACAGGTCCGGAGATTGAAGTGTCCGAGGTGCTCTTGATCTTTCTTATGAACGCCTGCGAAGAAATGCGCGACGGTCCAGGTAAAAAGCTCACCCTCGAAATGCGGACGGTCTTCGGACCCGGCGACATGCCGCAAAATTCTTCACTCCACGCGGGAAAGCCCGTTCAACGCCAGTATCTGGCCCTCACGATCAAGGACTGCGGCAAGGGCATAGACTCCAGGATCCTCCGGGGTATCATTCAAGGCCACCAAGACGCCGATCGTCTCAGTACCAAGAATTCGACGGGACTGGGATTGAGGACAGCGATCCAACTCGTCGAGCGCCGTCGGGAAGCCTTTTTCCTCACGACGGGAGCCGAGGGTACGACGGTGGAAGTTTGGTTCTGCGAAGTCTTGGAGGACAAACCGACGCCCGTCTTCGGGGTGCCTCGAGTCGGAGCTAAATCCACGATCGTGGGCTGAAGTCCATTCTCTCGTTTAAAAGGAATCGATCCTGCTCGCAGCGGAGATTTTTATGTCTCGTTCTTTAGCCTACAAACTGGTTGCGCTGAGCCGTTATTTGGACGTTGAGGGTCCCTCGCTGTTTGCGAAAGCAATCTTAAGCCGTTTGTGCCTGCCATCTCAGTTCGAGCCAAAGGACGCTAAAGATTCCACCGCACGTAATATTTTCGACCCTCATGCCCTTCATGCCGAGGTCAAACGCTCTCTGCAAAGTCTGGTTGATAGTTTCCAGTCTGGGGATCCGGTACACGCCATGCTTCAACGCCGCCTGTTAGGAAGCGACGTACCTAATGTCTCTCAAATTTATCATCGCCCATCGGCTCGATTGGCGATGGGTACCCCAGCCCAGTCCCTCATACCTTTGAGCGTGGAATCCGTCGAGGGACAGCGGCAGGTCGACGAAGAAAAAAAGGAAGAAAAAAAATATGCGATCACCGCGGTCCACGGATATTTTCATGACGTTCGAAATATTATGAGCGTGGCCTTGAGTGCGGCCGGTTTTCTTTTGATCCAGCTCGAACGCGAGGATTACTTCGTCAATCAAGCGGAGATATGCGGCCACTTGAGATTTTTCTCGCTCTTTTTGACCGATCTTAAACATAAAATGATTTTTCTCTCGTACACATTGGATCGGGTCAGCGGGCATTATGAGGATTCCGACTGGCGGCAGGAATGTCTACAGGATTTCAGCAATCAGGCTTTTATTGCGGAAACGATCGAGCCTCTCCGGGAATCCAGCCGTCTGATCTCGGATCTCATCGGAGATTATATGGCGGAGGACGACGATAATTTTAACGATTACATCCGGAGTTCCGCATGGATCGATCGTATCGAGCAATACCTGGAGGCCACGAAGTTCGTTTTAATAGGTGGCCGGGAGCCGGCGCCCGTGGATCTTGGACGCTGTATCGAAACCGAGGATATTTACAGAATTTTGTCGGATTATAGGGTTTCGCGCGATGGGTCCGTGGGACATTATCGCGGCATCGTCCGTGGTTCCGAAACGGACGTGGTCAGCATGGTATCGAACCTGGTCCGAAACGCTTGCCAAGCCGTGAAGGATCGGCCGGAAAAGCGCATTCGGATCGATCTGACGGAAATGTATCTCAGCGAGCGCGATATCTTGGAGTATGTAAACTCGGATTCCCTCTTCATCCATGGACAGCTAGAAATAGGCTCCTACAGAGTGGTTGAGGTTGAAAATAGAGGTAAGTTTTCGGACCAAAAATGGTCGCGTATGCGTCAGTCCGGAATCAGCACCAAAGGCACGTCGGGGTTGGGCCTGACGTCCCTCATGAACCTGATGGACAAAAGGCCTGGAGATGCCCTCGTCATCCGCAGAAAAGGGGGCTCCGTGATCACTGAGCTTTATTTGCGCCAATTTCACGGTTCGACGGCCAAGCCTCCTAAGTTCGGTAAAGTCGTGTCGGGCTAAACTCTCTTTGATTTTGAAAGTTTTCACCGATCGAAAATTTAAAATTTTCAAATAAACGCTATAAAAGCAGCAACTTCGAATCATAACATTCGATGTGGCAGGCGTGACTCTACTCTCTCGTGTTTCCCAAAGAATTTTTGCCGCAAGCGCAGGAATGCTTCCCGTCGTAACGACGGCTGCCAAGGCCATCTTGCAACCGCTCAACGCGTTCATAAAAGAGAACGACATCGCGCTCGCGGATCGGCGTTCTTATCGTGAAAATCTTCTGGAGCGGATTCCGGGTCTTGATCAGCACTCCTTGTCGCCTCTCTTAAAAACCTTGATTGCTTCTCCGATGGGGACGGACGGGCAGGGTTATCCGACGATGTCTTTCGTCAATTTCCAATACTTTGTTCAAAAAGTTCCTCATCTTTTTCAAAACGGGGTTTCCGTCCTGCAATGGTTGGATGCAGCCAAGAAAGGGCTGGACGATTTCGCCAAGGGCCCGGCGTTCCGCAAAAAAGACCGCCCTGCGATGGATTCTTTGGAGCTGGGTATTCAGGCTTTAAGGACGATGGTGCTGACCGCTGCGATCACGGCGCCTTCGGATCTTTGGTTGATGCGTCAAGTCTTAGCGACGCATAAAAAAGAGGGGATCCTAGCCGACCTGAAACAAGGCGTCGTCGTCTCTGAGTATGCGGCAGCAAAATCTTTCAATGAGAGGCAGTTAAGAGCGGATTTTGAGTTCCTGCATTCGCGTGGGTGCATCGAGCGCGAAGGCGATCGGTATTTCTCGCGACCGGGAATTTTAGACTCCGTCGAGACCCTGCCCGAAGAGTTTTGTTGCGACATGGCGGGGCGGTTATCCGATTATTTTCGAAATCCTCGGAGTAGAGACCCTCTTGTCCATCGTTGGTTGCGGATTCCGGCGGCGGATCGTGTTTCTTCCGGATGGCACGCGGATCTGAGGGAGATGGAAATCGGATACCGGTTGTTGCCCTTAATCCTGGCGATGAAAGAGTCTGGATTTTTTAAGAACTTCGAGATCGGTCAAAAGATTCCGGGTTTGTTACCGCCAATGGTGGCGCTTTTGGAGGCGGCGGGCGTTTTGAAAAACGGCAGGATCACGGTTCTCGGAAAACGGGTCTTCGACAAAGGCCATGGCGCCTTCGGTATTATCGGAGCCTATCACGAGTATTTGAATCAGCATGCGAAACTTCTTCGGAGCGCCGGAGAAAAACCTAAAGTTCAGAGAGCGAAGAACATCCTTGGGAGCCGGGATGCGAATCGTCCCGCTTTTCAGGAGATTGCGAAATCCCTCAAGGCGTTTTTTGAGGGTCGCGGCGGTCGCCCCCGCGTCCTCATCGAGCATGCCGCCGGTTTGGGCATCGGTCTTCAGGAATGCCGCAAAGTTTTCGGCGACGAAGGAATTCGCTACGTTACGGCCGATCTGGAGGAGGAGTCCTTGAAGGGAGCGCGGCGCGAACGCGACAAAGGCCGTTTGGCGGCGGATACCGTATTTGTAGAATCCAATATCGGCGAGCCTGAAAAGTTTATCGCATCCCTCAAGGCAAAAAGCATCGATCCTCGAGGCGCCGTTATGATCGTTGGGAACGGCTTCCACGAAGCCCGTGGAGTTTCGGACGAAGGGATGACGGAAATTTTCAGGACTCTTCAGGAAGCGGGAATTATTTTGGTTTTTGTCGAGGAAACGGGACTTTCGACCGAGCAATTGAGAAAGACCGCTTGGAATACATACAATCCCGGCTTTCGCTGGGTGCATGAGACTTCCGGTCAGTTATTGAGACCCGCCGTCGATGGTCCCGCGAGTCAACGGTTAAGCTGGTTGTCGTGTGTTCTAAAGGCGAATTATGCAGTCTTGGACGAGTATAGCCGCAGGACGCGCCGCATCATGCCTTGCGATTTGCCGCCCCCCGTCAATCCGTGGATCAGTGTGACGCTTTTTTGCGTGCCGGAACCGGCATAAGCGTTCCCAAAAACGGGGACCGTGTGTTACGATTTTCTTAATCCATGAAATCCCCGAAATCACGCTTGCTCCTCCTGTTTCTCTGCGGGATGTCTTTTTTTGCGGTTTCGCCGATTCTTCACGCCGCTCCCTGGGATTTGAAAAAAACGGTTCCCCTGAAATTTGACGCCTTCCATCCGCAAGGCTTGGTCAAAATCGGTGACCGGTTTTTTCTCTCCGCGGTGGAAGTCGAGAACCGCAAACAAGGCAAAGGCGTCGGTCACCTCTTCGAATTCAACGGCGCCGGCGAAAAAGTGAACGACATGATCCTGGGCGAAGGGGCCATGTACCATCCCGGCGGGATGGATTACGACGGTTCCTCGATCTGGGTGCCGGTTTCCGAATATCGCGATAAGGCGACGTCCATCATCTATAAGGTCGATCCGAACACGTGGCAGGCGAAAGAAGCCTTCCGCGTCCAGGATCACATCGGGGCGGTGGTCTTCAATCGCGAATCGCAGACCGTCGTCGGCATGAATTGGGGCGCGAAGGCATTCTACGAATGGCATCCCGACGGCAAACAGATCCGCAAGGTCATTAACGAATACCACACGGTTGCTTTCCAGGACTGCAAGTACCTCTCAGGTCCGTCCATGATCTGCGCGGGCATTAATCAAAATGCCGTGGGCAAACTGGTCTTGGTCGACTTAATCGATTTCGACGTGCAGCAGGTTTTCTCTCGCGTGCCGCGTACGATGCGCAAAATCCTGATGACCCGGAACCCGATGACGCTCGACAATGAAGGCGGTTCTTACCGGTTCTATTTCTTGCCCGAAGATCATTTCGGCACGATGCACGTCTATGAGAATGTCTTCGATATTTTCTAGCTTCGTAATTTCATCGAAATTTCGAGAACGAATTTTGCGACGGGTTCGGGGGAGATTTTCGGGCATACGGCCGTGATCGTGATGGGCTGGTTCGTGCGGATTTTCTTCGAGATCGTGGTCTTCAGCTGACGCGCGATCTTAGGTCCATCTTCGCAAATAAAATGAACGTCGGAGGTCGGACGTTTCAGGAAATCGGCCTTGAAGGACTTGAAGACAATGTCGACTTTTTGTTTTGTCTTCCAAATGTGGTGCAGGGCCATCAACCCACCCGCGCCGTCCGCTCCGATCGCGAGCGTGCCGAAATACATCGACTTGAGGTGATTACGCGTCAGGCGGTTCAAGGGGATCTTCACCTCGCAGCGGTCATCGGTCAAATCCATCACGGAAGGGGCGACCATAAAAAGCAAAGGGACCTTAGTGAATCCGAAAGCCCTTAAGGCCAAGGTCGCTTTTAAGTTTTCCATCTTGGAAGATTTTTTTTGAGTCATAGAGTCATCCGAAATTAAATTTGCCATAAAGATCGCGGAAAAGATTTCTAGGATCCGTTTTTTGCTTCACGGCTTGGTAGTTCTCGCGGTTGTAGATCGTCCAAAATTTTTCCCGATCGTAGAAGTTATGCGAGATCAGAGTCTTGATCCCATGGCACTCGTGGGTCAAGTCTTCGATGATCTTGTAATAATTTTTATTCAAGTCACGATTGTTCAATCCATAGATGGCGACGTCGATGAAGAGGTCGTCGTTGATTTTCTTTTCATAATCCTCATTCAACCAAGGGTATCTCTGCACGCGGCGATAGGGTACAATCCAAAGAGGAAAGTAGCCGATTTTTTCGCGGAATAATTCATAAAAACGGCTCAGCTCGCGCGACGGAATGAAGACGTCCACGACGACGTTCGGGCGTTTGTCGAGTTTGAGCAGCGGCGCCAGGCGTTTGGACCACGTGAGGAGATTCGTCGAACCCAAAATGAATTTCCCTGCCAGAAAACGCAGAACCTTGTTTTCGAGACCGGGAATCGTCCGCGACAGCCAGTGGCATTCGGTGTCATAACGGAAAAAATAATCGAACGTCGTGAAGTAATCCGTCTTTTTTCTGGCCGTATTTTTGTAAAAAATATTCAGCCACGTGTAGTCGATGGTTTTTTCCCCTTGTGGAGGCGTATCGACGAACGTGCCGGCACACAGGACATTCTTGTCCGGCGCGTGCAGGATTCCGTCGATAAAATGAATATCTGAGCGCGCCATGAAATCTTGAACACCTTTTTGAAATTCGGCGAAGGACGGGTAGGTGACGTAATCCAAGCGTACGTAAGGTTTCGCGGGGATCAATTCGAATGTGATTTTCGAAATGATACCTAGGGTGCCGTAAGACCCATGGATCATATGAAAGACGTCCGCGTTCTGTGTCTTCGAACATGTCAGCACTTCGCCGTGGGCCGTAATGACTTCGTACTCCAGGCAACTGTCGTGAAACCCACCGTACTTGTACGACATCGACTCGACCGAGCAGCCGGAGACCGCACCTCCGACCGTGATAGTTTTGAGTTCCGGGACGAGCTTCGGGACCAAATTATATTTCAATGTCTCTTGAACGAGATCGCAGAACGTCACACCCGGTTCCGCGATGCAGATTTTTTTCTGAGGATCAATCGAGAGAATTTGTTTCAGGTCGCGGACGTTCACCTTTTTGTCTTTGTGGCGCGGGTCGTTGGGATTCGGCACGAAATGCGAGACGCTTTCTTTTTGTAAAGACATGGGGCCGTCTGCGGCTGAGCGCGCGCGGAGTTGAGAGACGATGCGGGCTATTTTTTCTTCATGAGCCGTGGACATAGGGAGAAGTTTTTGCTCATGACTTCCGTCCCATGGGCAAGAAGATTGTTTTCTTAATCTTCCTCCTTATATAAGAAAGAAGCACTTCTCGTGAGCCGGTCATCAATGCCTTTAAGGAGATCTCTATGGCGGAAGCCCTAAGTCCTAACAGTGCTGCAAGTCTGGTGAAGTGGGTTGGTGTCTTCGTGGTGGCGCTGATCCTGATCGTTTGGCTCAATCCCTTCGTGACCGTCGGACCCGGCGAGCGCGGCGTGGTTACCAGGCTTGGGGCGGTGCAGGAAAGAATTTTGGGCGAAGGCCTTCATTTCCGCATTCCGGTCGTCGAAAAAGTTATAACGATCGACGTGAAGACGCACAAAATCGAAGTCGTGGCGCCATCTTATTCGAAAGACATGCAGAACGTCGGCACGAAGATCGCGCTCAATTATCATTTGGATCCGCTCAACGTGCACCGGTTGATCCAAAAAATCGGCGTCGATTACGAATCGCGTATCATTTCTCCAGCGATCCAAGAGTCGGTCAAGGCCGCGACGGCGAAGTTTACCGCGGCGGAATTGGTCTCGGAGCGTCCAAAGGTCAAAGAAGAAATCAAATTATCCCTGATTGCGCGTCTGCATCCCAGCTTCATCGAGGTGGACGATTTTTCCATCGTGGATTTCGAATTTGCCGAGAGTTTCGAGCGCGCGATCGACGAGAAGCAGATCGCCGAACAGAATGCCCTGAAGGCGCAGAACGACTTGAGGCGCATCGAGATCGAAGCCGCTCAGCGCATCGCGCAGGCCAAGGCCGAAGCGGAGGCTATTCGTATCCAGACCGAAGCCCTTCAGCAAAACCAAAATCTCGTGCGTCTCGAAGCAGTTAAAAAGTGGGACGGCCGGCTCCCCCAAGTCATGATGGGAAACACGACTCCGTTTGTAGATGTCGGTAAGATCATCGACAATGCCCGATAAAAAATCCGTCAAAAAAAATCTCCGGGAAGTCCTGGCGCTCTTCGAGAAAAAGGATCGCTTGGCCGTGCCCCTGGCGACGGGACAGCCCATGGGGCTCTTGTCGGGTTTAAGCGAACGCAACGATTGGGAGAGGCTGGAAATTTTTACCGGCCTCTTGGGATTTCCCTATCCCATCCTGACCGCTCCGAACGTCTTCGTGACCAGCGGTTATTACGGTCCCATCGAGAGATTCTTAAATTCCCAAGGCGCCAAAGTAGACTATTTACCCGCGGATTTTACGGGTTTCGAAATCATCGAGAGACGGAAACCCTCGCGCATCGTCGCAACGACCATGTCGGAGCCGGACGCCGAAGGCTTTCTGACGTTCGGCACGCATGGAGCCGCGGTAGATCGTCCGTTTCGCGAGGCTTGTAAAGACCCGGACCGTATCGCGATCGCGGAGGTGAATCCGCAAATGCCCGTCGTGTACGGCTCGCATCATCATGGCGACAATAAGATCTCAGTTGACGACGTCGACGTGATCTTCGAATCCGATCAGGCGCAGATCGAAGTGCCGTCTCCGGAAGCCACCGAAGTCGAAAAAAGAATCGCCGAAAACGTGGTGGGCTTGATCCGCGACGGGGACACGCTCCAATTCGGCATCGGTGCGATCCCCGATCAGGTCGCGGCGCGGCTGGCCGTCGAAAAAGCGGGAGATTTCGGCATCCATTCAGAATTGATCGCGGACGGGTTTTTGAAATTACAGGAAGCCGGAAAGATTTCGAATCGTCGCAAAGGCGTCTTCGACGGCCAAAGCGTATTCACTTTCGCTCTCGGCACCCAGGCGCTCTATGATTTCTTGGACGAACGAAAAGGCCGGAACAACCGTCAGGCCGCGTGTTTTCCCGTGTCCATGGTCAACGATCCGCACGTGATCGCGAAGAACCGCGCGATGGTGAGCATTAATTCCGGATTCATGGTCGACTTCGCGGGGCAAGTCGCTTCGGAAGCGATCGGACTGAAGCAATACAGCGGCGTCGGCGGGCAGCTTTCATTCGTGCAGGGCGCGTACGCCTCCGAAGGTGGGCGCAGCATCCTTTGTATCAAGTCGACGGTGACTATCGACGGAAAAACGACTTCGAATATCGTCCCGACGCTCCCGATCGGCAGTCTCGTCAGTACGCCGCGGCATTATGTGCAATTCATCGTGACGGAGTACGGCGTCGCGGATCTTTATGGCGTGCCCGACGAATTACGAGCCGAACGGCTCATTGTAGTTGCCCATCCAGATTTTCGCGCAGAGTTGGAAGCTAAAAAAGACGAGATGAACAGCCTCTATTATAAAAGATAATAATGGCATTCCCTCCCCTTAGAGTAAGGGGATGCTAGGTGGGGTTACGGTCTCTGTGGTTCTGTCATAGAATAACGCCCCCTAACCCCCTCTTGCATCAAGAGGGGGGAGCAAATATTCTCCCAACACTTTTTCTAAGTCTTCGCAATTTTCCGCATCCAAAGCCCGCGAGCGAGCACGGGCCGCGTCCGGAAAACCCTTCAAATAACCGACCATGTGTTTCTTGACCGCCTTGAATTCCCTCGGTCCTCGGATCGCTACGAAGTAACGCGCATGTTCGATCGCGACGGCGATGCGTTCTTGTTTGCTGGTTTCTTTAAGCTCCGGACGGTTTTGAAAGACCCAAGGGTTCCCAATGCCCGCGCGACCAATTAATACGCCGTCGACGCCGCTCTCTTCAATGCGGCGCAAGGCCTCTTCCCGTGAAGAGACGTCGCCATTCCCTAAAATAATCGTCCCGCTTCCACGTGCCACCGCGGTGCCCCGCGCGATCGCGTCCCAATGAGCCGCGCCCCGGTACATTTGTTTCAACGTCCGCCCGTGGATCGAAATCGCGGAAGGGCGTTCGGAGAGTAGGGTCGTGACCCAAGATTCGATCACGATCTCGTCGAATCCGAGGCGGGTTTTGACGGAATAGGGGAGAAGTTTGCGTTCTTTCGGCGTAGCGATACCGCAGCGGCGTAGATTCATGCCGGCTACGACGGAGCGCACGTTTTCGGAGATCTTCAAATCTTCAAGCGTTTGTCCTTTGGCCCAGTCTTCGAGCCCGGCGCGCGTGCCGCGGATGATGTCGAGCGCGAGCTCGGGAACGCGGATCAAGGCCGCCCCGCAATTTTTTTGCGTCACTTGTTTGGCGGGACAGCCCATATTGATGTCGAGCCCGTCGAAACCCATCTCCGCCACGACGTGCGCGGCCTTGTAAAAATCGTCCGGATGATTTCCAAAGACCTGTGCCACGATCGGCCGCTCGATCTCGGAATATTCGAAATCCCTCAAGACTTTTTCCGGCGCGTAAAACATCCCCACGGTGGTCGTGAACTCGGTAAACATCACATCCGGCCGCCCGTACTTCGCCGTCATCGCGCGTCAGGCGAAGTCCGTCTCGCATCAATCGGAGAGAGGGAGTTGTTGGGTTTTTTGAGTTGGTGCCATAACGTGATGACGCGCTGAGCCTTATTAAAATTAGTCGGTATCCGCAACTTCCTTGATGGAACGGCGATAATAGGATTGGGAAGAACCATGCGAGGGCTTATGACTGAAAAAAAATCATCTCGGTTTCTGACGCGCTTAGGTTTTTCGTTGTTGAGCGTGTTTTTGATTTTCTCGGGCTGTTTCGGCCAAGGCAAAGACCAGCTCTCCGGGATGTGGTCCGCGAATTTTTCTTCCACGGTCGTCTGCCAGTCTCTGGTCCGCGAGCTTCCTTTTCAAAACGTCAGCGATGCGGAGACCGTCATTCAAGGAATCGCGATCTCGGGGGGGACGGATCCCGCGGGTAATTTTTCTTTTAACGGCATCACGATCAACGGGCAGTTCACGCCCAGCATTTCCGGAGCCCTGCAGGACATTCATATTCCGGCCGGAAAAGACTACTCTTTGAGAGTTACGTATACCCCGAAGACCGTGGACGCGGACAAAACTCCGCAAAATGCGGTCTTGGACATTTCTTATTCCGCCCCTCAGCCGGGCATCGTTCAGGTGGCTTTGCAAGGGCTTCCCGACGGCGCGGTGAACACGTCCTGCGGCGGAGGAGGGGATGGCGGGCCTGTTTCTCTGGACGGTCCTGCGACGATGAACGTGACTTTGATGATTACGGCGACGTCGGCGATTGCGGCTCCGATCAATACAAATCAGGGCAAGAGTCCTTTTACCCCTATCGACTTGGATTTGACTTTCAACAAAACCGCAAAGACCGTCAGCATTGCTGCTTACAATGATGATGAGTTCATTTTGCATGCTCCGCTGGATAGCGTTCCCGGCATTGGCGGTATCATCAAGGGGGATACGTACATTACGATTCCGCAGGCGGGATCGGGCACTTATGATCCGGACACCGGCGACATCGCCATCTCCAATCTTTTGATTCATATGGACGGAGCTCAGGATTTTGCCGCGGATCTAACTCTCACTCTCACGACAAAACGCATTGCGGTCAGTTCTGTTTCTCCTAAAGTCAATCGACAAGCTCTCCAGAGCTTCGGTGATCCCGTCCAATGGGATTCGACCGCGAATGAAATCTTCGGATCTCCCATTTCTTCGGAAGATGGTCACATTATCTTGGTCGGATTGACGAAAATGGAAAACGTGGTGGTAAAGCCCGGAGCTCGTAGTGAGCTGCAGAACCTGCCCACGGCCAGCATGGCCGTTCTGATCGAAGGCATAATAGAACAATAAGTGCGCTTTTTTTCAGTTTCGCCCAAGTCTTAGGCAACTTTCTTCTCGGATGCGCGATAAGTGATCAGACAAGCGGAGAGGTCTCTCAAAAATCCGCGTGGGAGGAAGTCTTGAACACATTGCGTCAAACCATCCTTGCTCTTCTGACCATCACTTCTCTCTTCAGTATGACCGCATGCGGCGTCGGCGGCGATGACCTGCCTTTTATTTTCGGAGACGGTTCGACCAACGGCGGGAATGGAGGTAACAACCCCTCGACGTCGAGTTGTACGACGACCGGCTGTCCGAGCGGTAAGACATGTGATGCGCAATCTGGGCAGTGCGTCGCGTCGCAGACGCCGGCGTGTACGCAGGATTCGGATTGTTCTTCCGGCCAAACTTGTACGGTCTCCACCGGCGTTTGCAGTACGCCGTCTCCCTCCGGCTGTACAAGCGATGCGAGTTGTCCTTCCGGTCAAGTGTGTACAGTCTCCACGGGCCAATGCGGTTTGCCTGGTGCTTGCGAAGAAGATTTCAATGCCTCTCTTGTCCTTAAGATCGACGATAATTTTTCCAGCGGACGTTTCGACAGCCCTCCTAAATGTTGCGCCTACGCGGATGCGGACGGCGGATCTTTATGTCCCGCATCGGTTTCCGAAGGATTTCTTCAAACGCCCTCCGAAAACTCTGACCTTTATTGTTGCGGTTCCGACAGCGGCGCGGACGTGCCGGGCCACCCCGTTCTCGTTTGCGATACGGAAGATCGTCCCGGGGGAACAGCGGAACTCGCGGCGACGCGTTGGGCCCCGCAAAACGGCGGCAAGATCCGCCTGAAATTCGCGATCAGCGGCAGCAGCTGCCAGGTCTCGATGGTGCGTGATTTGTTTCCCGAGTATCGTTTGGAAAATTCCGCTCTCGATGCGTCCCTGATTATCGACGCCGGTAAAAAGTATAATGACTTCCCGAAATTTCCCGCAAGTTCGCGCGATCTCAATCCCGACGAAATCGTGGCCCCGTGTGCGGTGACCCAGTCGGGAGGCAACGTCCAAGTCGCGATTCCCTCTCTTCCTTTAAGGTTTTTCGTGCAGCTTTATAAAAATTATAAAAAATGCGTGGAAGTCGACGACGGTGGTTCTTCGTGCCCCAGTGCGCCTTTCGCGGAAAGATTTTTGGGGGACACCGAAGGATCTTTCCAGATCATTCCGGGTTTCAGCGGACAGGCTTTGAATCTCACGACGGTTTCTTCTTCCATCGCAGCCGTCAATCCCGCGAATCAATCGGGCGCGTTGAACACACAAGGCGCCGTGCTGCAGTACAATACCACGACGCAAAAAACGACTTTGAGCTTGGTGACGTCCTTCTCTTTGCCGCCTCTCGATACATCGCGTGATGACGACGCGGGTACGGGTCAGTTGTTGGCTGAGCTGGGCGAAGCGATTCTGACCGCCGAATTGAGCGGTAACGTCACCAAGGGCAACGGCCAAGCCATTCAGACCCTGGCCGATCTCACGACGGATTGCGGGACCGGCAGCAACCCGGGCACCGGCAATCGTCTCGAGGTTTCTGTCAAAACGAATTTTAATTCTTTAGAGGATACGCTGACGGTCACCGGCGACGCAGCGAACGCTTCGAGTCCGTTTACGGCCGAGGCTTGTATCCCGACCCGCCATCAGGGAAGCGCCTGCGATTTCTCCAACCCGGCTCTGCTACCTTTCGCGAAAGACGTCGCCGCGGGCGACCCGGCGACGGGCACCGAAGCTAAATTCACGCGCGAAGGGACGATTACGGTCCAAAGCGGCAGCGGTTCCACGGCGAATGTGACGCTGCAAGTACCCGAAAGAGTCGGTGCGTTCCATATTCTGAATTCCGCCAGTCTGCAAAACATCACCTTGGCCTCCGGAAATTCCGCGACGCTTCAAGTCCGGTTCGAACCGGAAACGAACGCCAGCGGATGCTCGACGTCCGGTGGTGTCGTGAGCTGTCAGGCAAGTTTATCACTGTCGTCCTCGCACTCCGTGACCGTGACGTTGAAAGGCCAGGCAAAAGTTCCCGCGGCTGAGATGGCGCTCGCGGAGATCGCGACGGCGACGCCTTTCGCCACGACCTCGACGCTACTGCCGGCCTCGGCGACGCCGACGGTCGACTTCGGCGAGACGCTTCTGCGCCTTCAAACCAAGACCAAACTTTATCGTATTTCCAATACCGGCGTGCGTCCTTTGAGCGTGTCCGACATCCGGTCTCAAGACATCCAGGCGAATTTCCGCGTGGGTTCGATCTATAAAGGACCGGATTTTGAGCATCGCGTTTGGGCCGTCGGACAAAATCCCTGGGCCGTGGCCGCGAACGGTTCCAGCGATCTCTTCTTCTTCCTGAACTACGGACCTTTCGGAAAATCTCCGAGCGGCAGCACGCGCCAGGATGCAGCCTTGCTGACGATCAATACGACTTCCGGTAACGCCGCCTTGAATCTCACGGGCACGGCGAAGAACGACACGCGTGCCACGCTTGCGCTGTACGTCGAAGACGCGAATCGCTATCTAATCACAGGGGATTCCGATGCGGATCTTTTGAATGTCGTCGAAGGCACGGAGACCAAGCGTCTCTACGTCGCGCGCGATCTGCTCTGGAGTTTCCGCCAAGATAATACGCCGCGTGCGGTCTATCTCGTGAATGCGGGCGAAGCTGCCGGCATCGATGATCTGGCCGTTCAAAGACTCGCGTTCACCGCGGATGCGGCGGGCAAGATCACGTTTACGCCGGATACGGGCGCTACGGTGACGGGCTGCTTGGCGGCTTTGGATACGGCCACCACGGCGTGTACGAGCTTGGCGTCTACGGGAGACGCGTCGCGATTGAAGCTCGGTACGCTGACCTTTGCGGCGTCCAGCACCGGAACGTACGCCGTCTCTTCGGGTAATTTCCTGGTTAAGGCCTTGTCGCAACCGACTGCGGGCCGCGAAGGCACGCCTCCGAAAGTCAAAGGCGTCCTCGAAAACACGAATGCGATCGTTAACTATGCGCTGAAAGGCGCGAACGGAGCCCCGAGCGGGACGTTCGACCTGAAGATCCATCGCCTCATGGCGGGCTTCAGCAATAAGATCAATCAAGGCCTGCAGGATTCCCTGATCACGTCGACGTCGACGAAGGGGATTCTGACGCGGTTTAATTCGACCTCCGCTCCCGACGTGAACATCGAGCAGACCAAAGACGTCTTCACGCTCCGCGACGGCATCTCGCTCGATCCCGTGACTGGCGCCGCGGTCTTGAAGAGAATCGTGTCCGCGGTCGACGCCGACATGAACAACCCCGCAAGCCCGTCGTCTCCGAGCTTCCAAGGCCTGCGTCTTTATAACGCCTTCGGTTCGAGCCCGAGCCAGACGGAATATTTCGCGGAATGTAAGACCTCCAGCAGCAGCCCGAAATGCGCTTTCTTCTATCTCTTCATCGGTGACTGGACGACGTCTTTGACTTCTTCCACATGCAACGGTTCCCCGAAAGTGCCCGCGATCGCGAATTACGCCGGCAACCAAGCGCAACGCGACGCCCTCTTCGCGACCGTCATGAAGCCCGACGTGCCGGCGGAGTTTGCCTGCCTCTCGGGTGCGGATGGATTCAAGGACAAGAAGGGTATCTTCGACCCCGTCACCGGCGAGCTGACTTTCCGTGATCTCGTGGTGCGCCTCTATGCGCCGAAAGTTCCAGCGCTGAGTAATCAAGACGTCGATGCGACGTTGCGACTGAATCTCACCACGCGCTGCGTGACGACGAGCGAAGTGCCGGATCCCGCAGCCCGCGAGAAGACGGCCGTCGAAAGCCGCGTCCTCACGGATAATGCCTTCGATACATTCCTGATGGGCGCGAATCCGATGGCGCCCTTCGTCGATCAAACCGGTACCGTGTGCGGAGCGGAACGCACGCTGCATGGGCGCCCCATGTTCGCCGAAGACACGACAGGTACTTTGGATAACGACTCCGATTCGGATGACTTGAATTTCGAAGGCATGGATTTGGCGGGTGTCGGCCGGAACGTCGCCAGCTCCACGCAGGTCGCGCCGGCGAACATGTACATCGTCATCAAAGCCGAAGTTGGGGATTTCTAGGAGAATTTATGCCTGACGTTAAACCGACAAAGGTGCAGGACTGCGGCGACGGACGGGGCTATGCCTCCTTCAAGGACGACGAAGGCATACTGCGCACCGTTCCTGTGGACGCGAATGAGAAAGACGGAACTCCGGAGACGCGCATTTTCGTCGAAGGATCCTGGAAACCCGCTGGAGACCGATTCGAGGGATTCGCCCAGGATCCGGTCGATCCGCGGTTTGCGAATAGGAATTTGAAGCTGAATTGCTCCAAAACCGTCGAAGCCGGAACTTCTGCGGCGTCGTCGAAGACGAAGCCGTCCGGATCCGGTGAAAAATCCGGTCTGAGACTGCGCACTAAAATCATTACGGGTATTCTTTTCACCGCCGGCGTTGGTGGTTCTTATGCCACGAATAAAATAGCCCTGGGTCCCTTGGATATCGCTTCGACAAATCCGGGTAACCTAGGCTTAGGGTTAAACGCCGCGAACGCCGCTCTGGATGCTTTAGGGACGATCAACTACGTCGCCGTGGAACCGCAGCTCAGTTCGGGACAGGCTTTGGCTTTAGACGGTACTATGGCCGCTGTTTCGGCGGGATTTTTGGTGTATGCGGGTTCGACCGATCGCAGCGGAGATTCTGAATTTCGGACGGGTTTCAGCCTGGCGCCGACGTGCTCGCCGCCCGGGCCCATCGTCATTTGGGACGCAAGTGGGGAAGCGCCTTGCAGCTGACCGCAGGCGCGGGTTTGGTCGCGGGCGGTATTTTACTGGGAAACAAGAACACCGCGGTTTCGGAAGACGATCCGGGGGCCTATGAAGATCCCGGCATGGCCGGCGCGCGCGATCTCGACGTTTCGTCCCCTAAGTTTTTGAACCGCGGCAGCACGATGATCGGCATCGGCGCCGCTCATGTACTGACCGGGTTGATCTTCGGCGCGCGCGCCGTCTTCAACAATGACTCTTCCTCTTCGCATACGCCTTCCGTTTCGATTTCACCGAAAAACGGGGGGGGCGTCGTCTCATGGAGCGGACAATTTTAAGGAGAACCATGAAAACACTTGGTTCAAGAATTCTTGCGGTTGCGATCACGATGTCGGTTTTCGCCCCTGCGTCCCAGGCCTTGGCGGCGTTGAGCTGTCCCGCCCCGAATCATCAGCCTCTGGGAACGGCTTGGTGCGACGCCGATCCGACGCGGTATAAAAGCGATCTTCTGTGTCTGGCCGAGCCTGTCGAAGGGCCGGCGTCTTCTTCCATCGATCAGGACGTGGTCGGCGGCGGTGTGTGTGTCTTGGGTAAATTCAAATCGTCCGCGGACGTGACGCGTCTCGCGGACTTCGTCATTTCTTACGATTTTCCCGCGGATCCTTTGATGGGTCCTTCGGGCGTCGTGATTCCGGATTTAAGCGCGGTCACGTCGACCGCTGAATTTTTGACGAACGTGCCGCTCGCCGAAGAAGGCGTTTATGACCTCTCAATCCAGGCTTTAGCTTTGAGCGACACGGGCAGTCTGCAGCAGGTGCGTTTCGACCGCCGCGTGGTTCGCGTTTCCGTACCGCATCTGACGGTCACGAACGTGCGCACGGGCGGATCCACGGCGGATTGCTCGACCGCAGATCCGACGTGTTTCGGCGTGAGCGCCGTGCCGGGCGACAGTGACGGCGACGGTATTTGCGACGAAGCTCCCGCGATCCCGGGGCTTTGCACGGCGGGACCCGACTTGGTCGACGACAACGGCGCCGCCGCGAATCCGCACGTCGTGCGCGTCGCGCAGCCCAGCTCCGCGGCCCGTTCCTTAGAACTTTGCATCAATTCTCACGACGACGAACCGCCCGCAGGCAGCTCCATCCTCGTGCGCGCGATCAATACGATCAAAGACGAGAGCGTCGCTCCGTTGCGCGAAATCATGGTCGAATCCACGTGCGCCAATCCCGGTTCCGACATCTGCCAGGCGTCCAGCGATAACTTCTGTCCGGGCGGATACAAGGTCAACGTGCCCTTGGGCCACGGTGAAAATAACATCGAACTTTACGTGAACAATCTCGTGACCGGTTACGACATCGGCGCGGCGCAAAACATTCAAGTCATGCCGTTCGACATGGACCTCAAAGGTCCCGATCTCTGCGTGAACGTCCTGAACGAAGCCGGCGTCGTGATCCCGAACGTGGACGGCCGCAGCCTGCTCGCGAACGATGCCCAGAGCGCGACGATCGACGTCACCCTCGGAAAATGCGGTCAAACGCCCGAAGAGATTTCCGCGAATTCCCCCGAGCCTTGTGATCCTGCGACGTCTCCCGCTTGCGCGAATTCCGCGGTTTGCTTGCAGGCGAACAACGCCCAGGACAGCGAAGGTGCGCCTCAGTTCGTCGCCATGTGCGAGAGGACCGTCGGCGGTCAGACGCATTATCAGGCGAAATTCCCCGAACTCCGTTTCCCCATCAATACGGCCTTGATCACGGCCGGTGACGACGCGGGCAACCGCTCGGTCGAGACGCACGCGTTCGGTTACGGCAATATCCGTCCCGTTTTCACTCAAGGCCAGTTGGACGTGCGCAAGGCCATGGTCGATTCCGGAGTCGCGGGATTCGTGAAGGAAAGCTTCGTCAAGAACGAAGTCTTGCCGCTGATCTTGAAAGTCGCGAACTCGAATAAGTTCCTCAACCAAATGTTCTTCAAACTTTTGGATCCGCATCAGCCGGGCGACGACGAGATCGCGTGCCTGCGCTCGATCGAAAACGAGACGAATTGCAATTACAATCACTTTACGAACCGTAACCGCACCGTGGCGATCAAGACCTTCTGCGACGGTGATTGCACGGACGAGATCGGATCGATCGAAATTCCGACCTTAACCTTCCTCGACCAGAACCGCCTGCGCCTGCAATTGAAGGTCAACGGTTTCCGCGGCCGCGCCGAGATGTACACGATGCAGTTCATCGATTCCGACAACGACGGCGTGGTCGACACCGAGGACGACGACGCGGACAACGATGGTATTTGCGACCGCCAGATTCCCGCGATCGGAAAATGCGAAGACGAAAACCACGACGGCGTCTGCGACAAGGAAATTTCCCTGAATGGATCCCTGGGAGAAGGCTTGAACGCCGCTTCCCCGAAATGCGTGCTCGATAAATCCGTCGCGCGCGCCTCTTGTCCCGATATCGACGCTGATGACCGCTATTTCGGCTGCCAGGACTTGGACGATGACAACGACGGCGTGGCGGACGCTCACGACTTGCCGGGACGTTTGGTCCAGGATCCGGATTTCAACATCCACGTGATCCCCTTGAAGTTCACGATGAAGACTCTGACGTTGAACTTGGATGCTTCGTTCGAAAAAACGCCGGACGGACGTTTGCATGTCCAGATCACGAACACACCGGGCCAACCGCTTCTGAAGACGGAAAACGACCGTCGGTTCCCGATCGAGTTCGATTGCGGAAAAGACATTTCGGAAATTTACCAGGGTGGCTCGGCTCAAGACGTGGGCAATGGACAGAACTGGCGCATCTGGCGCGAACGTGAAGCTTGTTTAGGCCTGGAAGCTTTGAATCCGACCGCGGATCAGGCTTTGTTCGGTGACAAAGACCGGAAGATGCAAAGCACCCGCAAACAGCTCCAATGCACCGTCGATGCGCTCGCGCGCTGCAGTATCCCGCGCCGTCTCGATGCGACGTTGGAACGTTTCGAGGAAAACAAAGTCGCTCCGCTCTCAGTCGAACTTTTGAACAAGCGCTTCCATATGGATTTCTTTGCGCCTTTGGGTTCGGCGGACGTGACGGTCGATCCTCGCGGATTGGGTTTCCGCGGCAAGGGACTCTTGGTCCCGGCGGGCGTGTCAGGAGCCGACGACGAAGCCGAACGCGACGGTAAAACGTTCGTGAATGCCTTACCCGCGGAATTGAAGACGCATCAATTCGGTCCGCTCTCGCAGGACTTCGACCAGGCGGCCGTCGATCCGATTTCCTTGGCCTTCGAAATGGGCCAGGAAACCAACATTGCGATCAACGAAGAGACGATCAACTCGGCCCTGCATTCCGTCGGTACCTTGCTCTGGGATCTCTCGCGGCGTGAAGGGGACGATCATCAGTTCCTTGACCTGAATCTTAAGAAAATCCGCCAAGATTTTGATCTCGGTATTCCCGACATCGGCTCGAGCCAGTGTAAAGACGAAAACGGCGAAGTCGTCGCGGAAAATGACTGGAAATGTTTCCCGTTCCCTCTGAACCTGGAAAATATCCTGGGTCCTGACACGCTCAAATACGTCGACTTCGACGGTGATAGCGTTTCCGGCGGCGATCACGACAAGCTCGCGCCGATAACGATCCGTAATACGCTGAATCCTTTCTATCCTCCCACGGTGAAACTGGTCAGCGTGACTCCGATCCTGACTTCGAGACTTGGTGATCTAGGTGATGGCAGATCAGATCCTGTCGGCATCAAGACCTATGTTGAATCTTTGATAGCTGAGATCGAGATTGGTTTGGGCAACACGCAAATGTCGCTCTTCGAAGAGAGAGTCGCGGATTGGAATGCGACACCGATCGTCGGTACGGGCGAAATCAAAGACTGGTGCGACTCCGACCGTTATCCCGGCGCGCGTTCCGCGGAATGCGATGCGGGACGGAAACTGCCGATGGTGACGTTCAATGTCTCCGGCAGTGTCTTTGTCACGCTCAAGGCTGGCGTCATGCAAAAGGGACTATTGAAACTCGAAGGAGGTCTTTCCTCGATCACGCCGGAGGATGGCCCCGTGGCGCTTGACACGTCGAAGACGCACCTCGAATTTACCGTTGTGGAAAACAATACGATCGTTCCCGACGCCGAAATCGCGGCGGCCTTCAAGCGTCAGATCGATACGTTGCTACCGAAATACCTTTTCCGCACTGAGCGCGACATCCGGAAGACAATCCCGCTCAAACTCCCGCTCCAAGACTACTGCGCCGTCTATGGCTCGGTCGATCCCGAGACCTGCGAGTGTGTGCGCGGCGAGAACGAAGGCGACGATTGCAATCTCGTCGATACCTTAGACGACTTCTGGGAGAGCGCGGACTTGGACGACTTCGGCCTGCTCGGAATCACGATCGACAATCCCTTGCTCGGCGTGAATCCCGAAACTCGCGGTGACGCGCGTTACCTGCTGATGGGGACGGGGATCACGTTCAAGCTTCAGGGCGGTTCTAGTTCAAGTAGCTCCGGATCTTTTCTTGACGCTGTTCAGGGCTGGTTCTGATTGTTCGTTAATTGTTTTTCACGGACGAGAATCACCGCGCGGAAAATCATAAATTCTTTGCGCACTGCGGCGTAAGATTTTCGCTTTTCAGAGTGACTTTACTCGCAACGTGGTTCACAAACTGTCGAGTAACAGAACAACATAATGGCATCTCCTCAACTGACACCTGTTGCTTCATTCAATCCTATTTTGCCGTTTCCTTTTGGCCTTGGAGATCCTCATCGTATCGCAACACGGTTGGTAGCAGGAAACATTGGCCGTGCTGATTTGGCGCACATCAGGCGGGAGTTGCCGAGTGAGATGCGGGGAAGCCTGCCTCGCCGATCGAGACGCGATTCCCAGGGGGCGCTCGCAAAGCTGTTGGTATCTGATACGGATCAAGTCGCTCCCGTTATCCTGAAGCATTTTCATCGAAACGCCTCTGCTTTGTGGATCCTCCACGAAGTGCTGCCTATTCTGCCGGCCATTAAAAGAGATCCCGATCTTTCGTCCCTTCAAATGCTGCGCTTGCTCGTTCGAAGATACGAATCGGACGTGATGGGGATGTTGTCACCCGAGCATCAGTCGAGCTTCATTCGGTTCATGCAGGGAAGTGATGGGGATTTTTCGAAACTCGCAAAAGTTTTTCCGGAAGAGCTGAAGAGCCGTGATGCTTATGTGAATCTTACTTTCCGTTCGATTCTCCGTGTCGTGGCTTTTATCCAGGATTCCCCTGATAAACGGGCTTCAGATGTTATTAAAAATTTCCTACAGGACCGCTCTGTTCTAATGATGGCGCGCGAGCTTACTCCCGCTTATCGCAGAGAGCTCGCCGCCTTTCTGGATCCTCCGGTAAGCACGGGCCAAGGGTTGTCGCGTGAAGAGCAAATGAGGGCCGTCGTTCAGGCGGTCTTTGAAACGGATCCCGACTCCATCGTTCTAAATCCACTTTCTTGGTCTGATATCCAAAAACACCCGGATCGCTACGCGGAAACGGGCATCAAACGGGTTTCCCTCTTCGATCTCGACGGCACCATCGTGCGCGTCCAGACGACGATCGAAGCTATGATCGAAGGACTCCTGCGCCGGGGCGTGACTCTGAATACCGGCGTGGGATGGTGGAAATTGTCGCGGGCCATTTTATCGATCGTCATCATGGTGCTGCAGGAAGTGAAGCCTAAAGACGGTCATGCGGAAGGCGTGGATCAGGCTCTGTTCGCAAAAAAAATCGGCCCTCTCCTCAAAGGCGCCGACATGAACGCCATCGAAGCGGCCGTGAGCGAAATTCACAAACTCTACGGCATGCGAAAGCAGGTCGAGTTTGCCGTGAGAAAAATCAAACATGATTTGAAACAGGGTGATTTGGTGATGTTGGTCAGCGGAGCTCCTGACTTTAGGAGCCGGATGTACGCGGAGGAGCTGGGTATTCCCGTCGGCAACATTCTTTCGACGCGCGTCGGACGGGACAGTGAGGGAATCGCTAACGGAGAGATCGATTTTATCAATGGAAAAACGAAAAAGAAGAATGTCGTCGGTTTTTATAATGAGTTGAGCGATTACGGCATTACGATTGATGACTTCGTCTTTCATACGGATTCGCCTTCGGACACGTCTACGGCCGAGTGGATCATGGACGAAAGAGGGGGATTCGTTTTCGGCGTAAGACCCAAAACCGAAAGTTTCGGGAAGTGGATTTTGGCGAAAGGCGGGGCGACCGTCACCGAGCGCGATGGAATCATGCGCGTTACCTTTGGTTCCGTCGGCGGGGCGGCCATGGAAGCGCCCGTCATTTACCGGGCCCCGAGCCGTCTTCCTGATTTTGTAGAGCATCTCGGTATGGGCGTCTTGAAGGCCGCGAGTTTTGGCGTGGCCGCCGCCGTCGTCGAAGGAGGATATCAAGCGATCCAAGGACACGGTATTCAGTGGATGCAGTCGGCTTCTTCCGCGGCGGACGCGGCCTTGGCGGCCCTGCCCGTTACTTTAGCCGTCCGTTATTTCCTGCCTTCGGATGCGCCTGTTTCGAACAATCGCCGTGTCTTTCTGGGGGGAATGGCCCCTCTGATGGCGATTCAAGCTGGCCTGCCGGCGACGATCGCTACGATGGGAGCTGCTTTCGTGGGGGCCACCGTCGCTTGTCTCGCCGTGGAACCTCCGGCGAAGGATGCGTCTTTTTCTGTGCGGTCTTTAGTCCCTTTTCTATCCGCGATGGCGGCCGTCGGATTGGTAGGCTCGATGACGAACGCGGGTGCGATGGAATCCATGGAAACCGCCGTTAGGGCCTTCGGAGCTTCCCTCGGCGCTGAGTTCGTGACTCAAAGATTTTTTACGCGTCCTCGTGGCGGCCGTTCCGTACCAGCGAGCGGTTTTTTAAGAATCTTGCAGAATGGACTCTATCAATTGCCCTGACTGGTCTGAGATTTCTTCGCTTTCGGGTCTTACGATTATCCCTTGTCTTTTCCCCAACCCTCCAATATTTCGAGCCTTTTGGAAAATCGGCTCATGCGTTTTGACGTTAAAAAAAATCTGACTTTGCTTCTGACAGTGGTTTTTTTGTCTGCCGCGACGGGCGCTTCGGCGCAGTTCGGGGGAGGGGGCGAGGACGCCGGCCCCGAGACGAAGCCGAAAAGGGCCTCCGCGGTCCAGAAATCCATCACCTTGTTCGGTCTTAAGATCCACGCCGTGAAACGGATGAACTTGGATCAATGCCTGCAGGCCGCGATGAGCCAGAATCCCGAGGTGGGCATCGCGGATTACAGCATCGAAGCGGCGCGCGAGAAGAAGAACGAGGTCAACAAGCTCCTCTATCCCATCGTCGATTACGAATACCAAGTCGGTCCCGTCCCGAAAGACGTTGGCGACGCGGTGCAGAGCTTTTTCTCGGGTGACATCTCGGTCCTGAACAAATTCAAATTAGGCATCGGCGTCCCGGTTCATACCTTTGGCAAGGTCAAGGTCGGGCAGGCATTGGCCGAATCCGGGATCCAAGCCGAGCTTCAGAAAAAAGAGCAGAAGAAGGGCGACGTCGCGCTCAAGGTCAAACAGCTCTACTACGGCATCCTGCTCGCCCAAGAGGTCAATAAGCTTTTAAGCTCTGCGCGTGACAGTCTCCAAAAACAAATCGATAAACGTGAAGGCGACGACGCGACCGATCCCGCTCAGGTTTTGAAACTGAAGCTCTTCCGAGGTGAGTTGGATAAACGCCTCGAAGAAGGCGATAAAAAAGAAATGCTGGCGCGCGAAGCGATGCGGATCCAATTGGGGCTCGATCCCGATATTCGTTTCGACCCCGCCGGGAGCCTGTCGCCGGCCCGTGCGCGTTTCTTAAGCTACGAACAATACCGCCGCGAAGCTTTCAGTCAGCGCCCCGAAGTGAAGCTCTTGGACATCGGCGTGCAGGCGAAGGAAAATCAAGTGAAGCTCGAAAAGCGTCTCATGGCCCCGAACTTAGCCGTCGGCGCGTTCTTCGAGATCGGCCGCGCCCCGGGCGTGAGGGGTGTCACGACGACGGACGATTTCAGCGATCCCTTCAACTTCACGCGCGCGGGCATCGGACTTCAGCTCAAAGGCCAGTTGGATTATCACGCGAGTACGTCCAAGATCCGCCAGGCCAAGAGTGAGCTCTATAAAATACAGGCCCAGAGGGAACTCGCGCAGGACGGCATGAGTCTCGAGATCAAGGAAGCCTTCCTCGACGTGCGAAACGCCCGTCTGGACATGCAGCGCTCGGAAGAGATGGGGAAAATATCCCGGCAGCTTCTTTTTTTGACCCAGAGTAACTACGACATAGGACTTGCGGAACCCAAGGATTTGGTCGACTCTCTGACTTCGTTCTTGCAGACGAGAGGTCAGTACTTCGAGTCCGTGTTCAATTATAACAACGCTCTCGCGAAGCTGGACCAGAAAATCGGCCGTTTGCCTTAAAAGCGATCCGGCAGCGTTTTTTTAAGAAAGGGAATTATGACCAGCAAAAGTATCCGTTTCTCCATGCTCTCGGTTCTTTTGGGAGTTTGCACCTTAGGCGCGTTCGCCTGCGGTGAGGACAAAGCCGCTCCTGGTCCCGAAAAGGCCGCCGCTCCTGTCGCCGCGGCGCCGGCCACCGTGACGCCTCCGCCCGCGGAATCCGCCCCGGCGGCCGTCAAGCCTTTCGTGATTCCCCCGGCGGCCAAGAAACAGGCGAAATACTTTCCTGAAGGCACCCCCAGCCGCGCGATCCAGGACTTAGACGACATGTTGGATTCCTACGTGATCGATCCTCAGACTCCGGAGCAGAATCAATACAATGCCGACCTCAAGAAAAACGTGATCCAAGGCACATTCGACATTCGCGAGCTTTGCCGCCTGGCATTGGCCAAACATTGGGATGAGCGGACGCCGCAGGAGCAGGATTATTTCGTCGATCTGATGATCCGCCTGCTCGAGAAGAAGGCCATTTTCTCCAAGGAACAGGGCCAGAAGAAGCGCCGTTCGAAGACGGTTTATCAGGTCGCCTACGAAGGCCATAAGTTCACGAATCCCGAAAACACCACGTCGCTCGCGATGAGCACGGTGAACGTGCCCTCTGAAGCCTTGAAGATCGAATTGAATTATAAATTGAAAAAGATGGGTGATACATCGGCCGGAGGCGGATGGAAGATCTACGACGTCATCGTCGACGGTGCGAGCCTCTTGGATAATTACAAATATCAATTCGACAAGATCATCGCCAAAGAAGGTTACGCCAACTTGATCCAGAGGATGGAATCGAAGCTCAAGGACATCCAGGCCAAAGACGTCCAGTCGAAGGACGCTCCCGGAGCCGCTCCCGCAAACGATGCGACCCCTCCCGCAAATCCGTAAGTCTTACGATCATTGTCTCGTCATCTTAGCCGACGGCGCACGCGCCGACGTGATGCGGGACTTGGTGCGAAGCGGTAAGCTGCCCGCGATCGGCGATCATCTCGTCTCGCGGGGAGGGCTTAAGGAGGGCGTGACGGCTTTCCCTTCGACGACCGGACCCGCGTATCTCCCGTATCTGACCGGATGCTATCCCGGCACTTGCAATGTCCCCGGCATCCGTTGGTTCGACAAAGACCACTACGCCGAAAAACCTTATTCGAAGGACCGTTTCCGCAGCTACGTGGGCGCCGAGTCTTTTTACATGAACAGCGATCTCAAACCCGAGATCCCGACGCTCTTTGAGATCGTGCCGCGGTCGGCGAATATCTTCAGCAGCATCCACCGCGGCGCGGACTTGCGCAAAGACAAGACCCGGCTCTCGCGCATTTGGTATTGGTATTACGCGCATTTGACTGACCATTGGGGATTGGTGGATGAAGCGGCGACGCGGAAAATCCTCCAGGCTTTCACCGCGTCTTCTTCCGAAAGTCCCGAATTCGTGTTTGCGGTCTATCCGGCCATCGACGAATTCGCCCATCTCTCGAGCCCTTTCCATGAGCGCACGATCCGGGCGTATGAGGGCTTGGACCGCGGGATCGGCAAAATCGTCCAAGCCTTGAAGGCGCGCGGGATCTGGGAACGGACGATGATCTGGATCGTCAGCGATCATGGGCTCTCGGAGACGCAGACTCATTTCCCTTTGAACCAGTTTTTGGAAACTTCCGGCGTAGAGACCCTTTATTATCCTAAAATAGTATTTAAACGGAAATTCGATGCGGCGAGCATGGTGTCCGGCAACGGCATGGCGAACGTTTATTTCAAGAACGGCCATGGCTGGGTGGGCCGCACCAGCGACGAGTCGCTTAAGGCGCGCAAAGACCGCCTCTTTGAAAGGTTTTTGGAGCGTCCCGAAATCGACCTGATGCTTTCGGAATCCGAAGACAAGTCCGTCGTGGTCACGAGTCGTCGCGGAGAGGCCAGGATTTCCGCCGGAAGCGATGGAAAAAAACTCGTGTACCGGGTGCAGACTTCCGATCCGTTCGGTTACGGAAAATTACCCGAAAACATGACGTTTCGGGAAGCCTTGGAGAAGACGGATGCGACGGATTATCCCGA
>JBPOJN010000086.1:0-57258 GCA_052033505.1 Myxococcota bacterium
GTCGATGCCGTGATTCCAGAGGCGATCGCAGCGCAGTACATATTCAAAACACCCTCTGGGCTCAAAGCATAAGAAAACATGAGGACATCATCGACACGCCCATTCAAGTAACCGTTTGTTCCCACACGGCATATCATAAACGATCCATTTGCCCCTGCAGTCGCTTGGACCGAACGCCCACTCGCGGCCTCTTGTCCGTCGATATAAAGTTTCAAGCTTTCCACGGACGTCGTCCCATCGAAGACTCCCACCACGTGATGCCATCCTCCCGGACTTAAAGGCGCAGTGACACTATTGCCGCTGGAGCCAATGGAAAAAGTGACTTTTCCATTATTATTCACTGCGTCCCTTCCGTAAGTCAGCGCGATACTATAATCTCCGATCGTCACGATACCGGCATCGCCACTGGCGGGGAGAGCTCCGATGTTAACGAGAGCCCCCAAAGACAGGGCTCCAGCAACGTGAAAAACGCTGTTAAAGGTCACCGCGTAATCATCCTGGCCGTCGCATATGGCCGTTTGCCCAACGACACCCCCACCAAATCCAAGGCCGCCACGCTCTTCGAGATGAATGCCATCGGGGCCCGAATCCTGGGCGTTATTCTGCATTTTATACCAAGCGACCGGAGGTGGGCCCGCGGAAAACATTCCGAGGACGCTCCATGGAGAGAGAGAATTTCCATCGTGCGCTTTCCAAAGATAATTCACCGGCGGGGAGAGGCTTAACTCTGAAAAGGAACTATTGCGGCCTGGCATCTGTACTCCAGGACATTGCCCTTCCCCAGAAATGGTATTTTCAGAGCCGGAGGTAAGACAAAACTGAAAATTACCATCCACGGGCCCGGAAGGATGCAATCCGTCGTGCACGTAAAAATAAGCCCTTGGGGAAACACTTTGACTCTGCATCGGAGAGACGAGCGTCGGGCCAACCGCGGGCCCTGCGTCCAGCCTTCCATCACTGCCGTTCCCGGAATCCGGAGAGGACACCGGATCCAGACCAAAAACTTGATTACAGCCCGGCGCAATCACCATGCTCAACGCAGCCGTCGTAGCGATAGAACGATACATAATCCTCTCCTTAAGATTTCAGAATGCCCTTAGTGAAAATCTTACAACCATCCCCGAAACAGAAAAAAGAATTTCTCCCGGATCTTTTTCCACCAAGGCCGCTGACGCCATTTTTCGAGAAAGATCTCCCGCGATGCCGAGAGATCGATCCGAAAACGCTCTTCCAACACAGCAGACCGGATTTCGTCCCTATCGAAGAGGTTCACCTCAAAGTTGCGAAAAAAGCTTAAGTGATCGAGATTCGCGGTGCCCACCGTGTACCAACTGCCGTCCACGGTCGCGCTTTTGGCGTGCAGGACCCGGCCTTGGTACTCGTAGATCCTTACGCCGTGCCTCAAAAGAGAGTCGTAGATCGCATGGGCCGCCCAGCGCGCCACGGGAACGTCGCTGACGCCGCAGGTCAGGATGCGCACATCGACCCCGCGGCTTGCAGCCCGGCGCAAAGCCCGGCGGATGCCGCGATCGGGCACGAAATAAGCGTTGGTGAGATGCACGGAAGCTTGGGCGCGCGTGATCGCGGCCAAATATTCTCCACGAATGGCGCTCCCGCGACGACGGCCTGAGTCGGGCAGGATGAAAGCGCCTCGTCGCCAAAGCTCGACCCGGGAGACTCGGGCAAAAAATCGGACGGCACGGTCGCGCCACGTCTTCTCCCAATTCTCAGCGAAAAGTCGGGTCAGGGATCCCACCAGATCCGAGCGTTCCGTGCACAGACCTGTATCCCTCCAACCGTGCGCGCCGACGCAGGCACGCGAATATTCGTCGGCGAGATTAAATCCTCCGAGGAAGGCAACTTTTCCGTCTATCACAAAAAATTTCCGGTGCGTGCGCCGGGAAAAGTGGTTTCCAAGCGGAAAAAAAGGATGGAAGACTTTGACCTGCACCCCGGCGCGTCTCAACGCCTCGAAAAAACTATCCGACGTGCCGCGACACCCGACAGCGTCGTAAAGAACGCGCACCTGGACACCTTCAGCGGCCTTTTTCTTTAAAATCTCCGCGAAAATCCCGCCAATCCTGTCATCCGCGAAATAATACAATTCAATATCGATAGAAGACCGGGCGGCCTCCAGGGAAGTGCGGAGGGAGTCGAAAAAATCGTCGCCTTCGAAGAAAAATTGCATTTCGTCCCTTCAACAAGTTTACTCTTGTGATTCGGTCCCTTTTCGATAAGAGACCAGCGCAAAATTGCACAGGAGAATTTATGGACTATATCGTCAATCGCCGCGACATCGACTTCATCCTCAAAGAACAGATCGGCTATGAAGCTCTCTTAAAATTGCCCGCTTTCAAAGACTTTTCGGCCGAGATGTTCGACATGATCATCGACCAGGCCCTCAAATTCGCCCAGCAAGAAATCGCCCCTTACAACGCCTCCGGCGACAAGGAAGGCGCGAAGTTCGACGGTAAAAACGTCACGACCCCGAAAGGCTATAAAGAACTCTACGCGAAATACGCCGAAAATGGTTACATCGGCTTAGACGTGGCCCCGACCTTCGGCGGTCAAGGCGTGCCCGTCACCATCGCGATGCCGGTCTCCGAATTCACGATGGGAGCTTCCGTCGCGTTCTCGATGTATCCGGGCCTGACCCGCGGCGCGGCCCACTTGATCGAATCTTTCGGTTCCGAAGAATTGAAAAACACCTACTGCGCTAAAATGTACGGCGGCCAGTGGGGCGGTACGATGGGTTTGACCGAGCCTCAAGCCGGTAGCGCCGTCGGCGATATCAAGACCGTCGCGATCCCGCAAGACGACGGCACGTACAAGATCAAAGGCGGCAAGATCTTCATCTCGTCCGGCGATCATGATTTGAACGAAAACATCATTCACTTAGTTTTGGCCCGCATCCAAGGCGACAAAGAAGCCACGACGAAGACGATCTCTCTCTTCGCCGTGCCGAAAATCCGCGTGAAAAAAGACGGATCTTTGGGCGAATCCAACGACGTGCGCACGGTCAACATCGAACATAAGATGGGCATCAAGGCGCAAGCCACGGCCCTGCTCGCGTTCGGCGACAACGATCAATGCGTAGGCTACTTAGTCGGCGAACCCCGCTCGGGCATGAAGCAGATGTTTCAAATGATGAACGAAGCGCGTCTTTTCTGCGGCCTCCAAGGCCAGGCGATTGGCGGAGCCGCTTACGAACACGCGCTCAAGTACGCGCGCGACCGCATCCAAGGCCAAGGCAAGGCAATCCTCCAATACCCCGACGTGCGCCGCATGCTGACGTTGCAAAAATCCTTGGTCGAAGGACTGCGTGCCCTGCTCTATCACACGGCCATTTACATCGATTTGGCGAAACACGACGAAAATCCCGAAGAACGCGCGAAGTATCAAGGCTTCGCGGACCTACTCACGCCGATGTGTAAAGCCTACGGCTCCGACATGGGCTTCCGCGTCACCGAGCTCGCGATGCAGACCTTCGGCGGTTATGGGTACATCGCCGAATATCCGATCGAGCAATACATGAGGGACGTGAAGATTTCGTCCTTGTACGAGGGCACGAACGGCATCCAGGCTTTGGATCTTTTAGGCCGTAAGCTCGCACTCAATGGAGGCCAGACGGTTCAGCAGTATTACGGAATGCTCGACGAATTCGCGACCAAGCATCAAGCCGACGCGTCCCTAAAAAACGAGATCGGCGAATTCAAGAAAGCCTTGGACATCGTCGCGAAGACCGCCATGGGCTTCATGGAAATGACCGGCAAAGGCGATTTCAATTATCCGATGCTGGTGGCCGTGCCCTTCTTGCAGATGTTCTCGACCGTCGCCGTCACCTACTACTTGCTCGACCAAGCGGTGCTGGCCGGAGCGAAACTGAAGAAGCTCCTGGAAGAAAAAGTCGACGACCCGTCGCAGCAAAAAGCCTTCATCAAGGACAACGAAGAAGCCGCGTTCTTAGACGGCAAGATCAAGACCGCTCGTTTCTTCGTGCACCAAGTCCTGCCCGTCGTGCGCGCGACCGCAAAGTCGATCGAATCCGGCGACCGCAGCGCGCTCGAAATCATTCTCTAGATTTTAAGTGAAGAATTAAGGAACCAAGCAAGCAGAACCGGCGTCCAGCAAGCGGCCACCCGTGCTCTGCCCGGCACAGGTTTCGTTTAAGCGTTCTGCTCCGGACAGAGCTTGGCCGAAGATCTGCGCCCCGTCCAAGCTGCCGCGGAACCAAGAAGTCCCAGCCTGAGCGACAAAGTTATAAGTATTTCCCAAGCTGATCAAAGAACTGCCCGCGGGCGAGACCGAAGCCCAAGCCCCGGGTTGAGGGATTTGATCCACAAAGGCCGTGAGCTGACTTCCGTCGCGCACGATCCAGAGATGATGCCAGTGGCCATCTCCTATCGGAGTCTGACCTTGCAAGGTCTGCGTCCCGACGGAAAACGACGGCACGAGAGAGGCGCCCGCCACCACAGCCTTAAAAGCGAATGTATTCTCTCGGCCGAAAAGAAAGCCGTTTTGCATTTGATCGGTGCGCACCCACACGCCGTAGGTCCAAGCCGTCCCGCCCATGTAACCGCCGCTGCTGCCCAACATCACGACCGCATCGTCTACTCCGTCCAACGTCACCGCGCGGCCGGAAGCGCCGGCGTCCATGCGCACCGGAGCGCCACGCAGCGCCCCGTTCGAACCGCCCATATCCTCGTAGGCAATGCCTCCGCTCGGCTCGTCCAACTTCCAAGACGCAGCGAGGGAATGCCCGGTCGTAAATGCCGCTACGGCGCTTTTCGCAGAACTACCGTCGCTCAAAGTACGAATCACCGCGGCATAATACGTCGTATCGGCCGCTAAACTCAAAGACGCGTAGGGCACTGTCAAAACCAGACTGTTCGGACAAGCAGCCCCTTCCACCGAGGCTGCATCGGTACTGCGACACAATTGATACCCCGTCACCGTAAGACCGGAGGGAACCTCCCCCGGCTGAAATCTCATAAATACATTCGTCGATGAGAGATGTGCATCGGGAAGAGGACGATCGATGGAAGGGCCCGTGGGAACATAAGCATCAAGGACAGCGGCATCGGTCATCAGACCGTCGGGCGGGGGCATCGCATCCGGCATCCACCCATCCGGCCGTGCATCCCTAGTGACCGTAGAACTGTCCGGGTTCATCTCCGCAGGAGAAGAACAACCCGCAAAAAAAGCCGTGAGTACGGGAAGCGAAACGCGTGGCAAGAAAGACGTCGTCGCCATAGGACACCCCCTGTTTTATGGCTTTCAGATTATCGGCCCGAACTTCAAAACGTTGTGCTCAAAACCGCAAGGAAAAACGTCGACACATTGCGCAAAACCAGGCTTAAAGCTCCCATGCGAATCCTACGCGTCTTGTTTGGTTTCTTCATTGGGCAGGGCAACGCCTGGCTCTGGAACGTTTTCGTTTACATCCTGTGTGTGGTACCGACGGCTCTTTTTGTAAAAGCGATCCAACACATCGAAGATCCCGCTTGGGCCGGCGGCCTGGGTAGTAGTGCCTTGCTCGTGATCCTCGCGTTTGCTCTAATGGTCGATTGTATGATCCTAGCGTCCAGCTTTCCGGGACGTAACGCTCTCAAATACCCCGTGGCGTTGGCAGTGGCAGGCTTGTGTGTCTTAGGGTGCTACAAAATCGGATATTTATACAACCTCAGGACAAGATCGTCTGGACAGTGGGTCGTCTTTTTCACCCTAGGATCGTTCTTCCTCCACCTCAGCCTCGTCCAGGTCGCGTCCTCTCTCAAAAACACTAAGCGGCTTTAAGCAGGCAGCATTTTTTGTACTTTTTACCCGAGCCGCAAGGGCATGGATCATTGCGCCCCGCCTCTTCTTCTTTCACGATGGGCTCGTTTTTCTGGGGAACGATCGGGGAATCCGCGAATTTCTTCTTCTGTTCGTCTTTCGAAAGATCCGAAATCTCCCATCGCTCTTTTTCCGAAAGACCGTTCTGCCACCACTCTAAGCCCGGCTGCACGCATTCACTCAATCCCTTGAAATCGCGCGGCAGCTTGCGACCCGTGTCTTTGTACTTTTGGATGATGGCCTTGACCAAACGTTCTTGGGCATCGTGCAATTTCTCGTGGCGCTTCTTCGCATCTTTTTCGCCGATGTTGTGGCGTTCCATCAAGTCTTTGACCGCGCAGTCGACGCATAAAATCTTAACCACGGGATTTTGGGGCGTGGGACGCGTCGTCGTTCCCATCTTGCCTTTTTTCCCGCAAAGGGCGCACAGACAGCGTCCGAAACGCAGGACCTGGCCTTCGACTTTCGCCTGGATTCTCTTCTCAATCGTTCTTTGCAGCACAGCAGCCTCCTATTTGATGCTTCATTCCAAACCGTTGCGAACGCGTATACTCCTATTATTAAACCGCGCTCCGCAAGGCTTTCTTGTTTAATGAAATTTAATTTTATACGTGTGCGTAACGCCCCCTAACCCCCTCTTACTTTAAGAGGGGGAACTCACCGAACCCCTCCTCTGTAAGATAAGAGGAGGTTGGGAGGAGTTATGGTCCCGACGACGCATGAAGTGACGAATCAGCCGCCGGTGCTTGAAAATTATAATCTTTTTACGACCGACCCGATCTTAGTCGAAGGAACACCGCCGGAACTGAGAGCCGAACTCACGAGCTTCGGCGAAAAACTCGGACGTCCGGAAACTCAGGTCTTAGGGTTCCATGCCAATGAAAACCCGCCCGTTTTCAAACCCTTCGACCGCTTCGGCCATCGCATCGACGAAGTCGACTACCATCCGGCCTACCATGCCTTGATGAGCCTTTCCGTCGCGGAAGGCTTGCACGCAGCGCCTTGGGCGGATCAGAAGCCCGACGCACACCTGAAGAGGGCCGCGAAAATGTATCTGATGTCGCAGGTCGAATTCGGCCATCTCTGTCCAATCTCGATGACCTACTCCGCCGTGCCAACGCTCCGGAAAGCCCCTGAAGTGGCGAAGGCATGGGAACCGCGTCTGACCTCGCTTCACTACGACCCAAAGTTCCGTCCCTGGAAAGACAAGAAGGGTCTGACACTCGGCATGGGCATGACGGAGAAACAAGGCGGGTCGGACGTACGCGCGAATACCACGCGCGCCGAACCCGTCGGAACGAACGGAGAGTACGCGATCACGGGCCATAAATGGTTTTGTTCCGCCCCGATGTCCGACGGATTCCTGATCTTGGCTCAAGCGCCTAAAGGCCTCACCTGCTTTCTCTTACCGCGTTGGACGCCAGAAGACCGGAGGAACGCTTTTTTCATCCAGCGCTTAAAAGACAAACTCGGCAACCGCTCGAACGCCTCCAGCGAAGTCGAATTTATCAACGCCTTCGCCTGGCGCGTGGGCGAAGAGGGCCGCGGCGTTCCGACCATCATTGAAATGGTCTCACACACGCGGCTCGACTGCGCGATCGGCTCCGCCGGCCTCATGCGGCAGGCCTTGGCCCAGGCGATCCACCACGCACGCCATCGTAGCACCTTCGGTAAAAAACTCATTGATCAACCGCTCATGCAAAACGTGTTGATCGATCTCGCGCTCGAATCCCAGGCCGCGACGCTTTTGATGTTGCGCCTGGCGCGAGCTTACGACCGCCAAGGTGACGCCCACGAAGACGCGTTCCGCCGCCTCGCCACCGCCATCGGCAAATACTGGCTCTCCAAACGCGCGCCGATTTTTGCCGCTGAAGCTTTGGAATGCCTAGGCGGTGCGGGTTATGTGGAAGAATCTATCCTGCCACGCATCTACCGCGAAACCCCGATCAACTCCGTCTGGGAAGGCTCCGGAAACGTCATCTGCTTGGACGTCTTGCGCGCGATCGCGAAGGAGCCGGAGACGTTGGACGCCCTACAAAGGGAAGTGTCTAAGGCTGCAGATCCTCGGCTGAATGACCATTTTGAGAGCGCACGCCGACTTGCCGCCGAAGGCGAATCCCAGGCCCGTCGTTGCGTCGAGGCCTTCGCCCTTGCCTTGCAAGGGTCGTTACTTCTCCGCCAATTACCGGGCGAAAAGGCCGAACTCTTCTTATCTTCCAGAATCACTCAGCCTGTGGGGAGAGTCTTTGGGGGATTGTCGCTTCAGGGTCTTTCTCAAAAGCAAACACTGGTCTTATTAGAGGGAATTGTCTCCCTGTGAGGAATCAGGCGAAACTTTTTCATAAATCTTACGATAAGTAGAAAATGGCCAGCGGACATTCCCCACTACGAGGTATTTTTTCTGCCATCAAGGCATCGGTCCAGCCCGCCGTAACACCGAGGTATAAAATAACCTCGATGCTGGAACTGGCTAACAATTTGGTTGATTCCGCCGAAAATTCACATTTGAAGGTGGCAGGTCAATTAGACCATTGGATGGATCGCCACGAAATCGGTTTTGAGTCTCGTTATATTCTCGCCACGCGCATTCTGTTTGGCATCGGTTTGCGCTCGCAAAAGTTCCAATCTATCGAACAAATTGCCACGGCTGTAAATGCAATGCGATGGGCCTCTCCTTTTGTGAATACCGATCTTAAGCTCGGCAGACTTCGAAGACCCACCAATCCCCCTCAATCACCGGAGCCTCCCTCAAAACCCCCTGATTTAGCAGTCAATCTCTCAGCGACGCTCTTCCCTAAAGTCTTGCTTTCCGAATCATTCCATCCCGATCATGGCGTACTCGCCTTCGCTCTACCGGCTGGAAAAGATGCCTTTTACAGAGGGTAAACCTCTAATTTTTAGAGGTGACTTTTAAAGCAACCTTCATAGAGAAATTTCGATAATTTTGCTATGAGTTCCCAATTTATGAAGAGCCTCCGGCCACACACCCAGGCTGAATTGAGCTTGCGGCGAGAGACAATGTTACAGTCTGCAATCACGTTCGCGGAACGATTAGCTCCTGTTATACAGACCAATCCCCGAGAAGCGGCGAGACAACTCGATACATGGATCCGGGCACAATGCGAGAAACACAATTTCGACGTCAATCGTTTCGCCGTCGCTTCCAGGCTGATGCTCGGAGCTTCTTTCATCCAGAAATTGGACCCAGAAAAGGCCGAGGCCGTTCTAAAGGAAATGAATTCCGTTTCGATCGACTTTCCAAAGACGCCCTCAGATCCCTTGAGCCATGGCGTCGTCCGTTACATGAGAAGCGATTCTTTTCATCCTAGAGAAGGGATTTTTGACGTTATCCCGGGGGCAGGAGTAATACTCTGGACCAACCGGCCTGCACGCACCAGGCCCACTCCTCATTCCGATGGTTCTCGATTTCTCAACTAAGGCGAGCCATAGCCATTTAAAATAAAAAACGGGACCACACCGATGAGGCATGGTCCCGTTTCTTTAAAACTCAGCTAAAACCTTAATGATCGTCACCGGCGCCGTCCTGACCCGAATCGTCCGTCTCATTTGTGGAATCGTCACCTGAATCCTCGCGAGAGTCATCCTCACTGCCGTCGTGTTCCTCGACGGTGCCTGAGGCCTTGACGTTATCGCGGATCGAGTCTTCGAGATCCGAGCAATCGCCACCCTCGTCTTCATCGTCGATTTCGACGGAACCGTCGTGATTTTCGTCGCAGGCTTGGAGGTCCACACCGGCGAGCCATTCACGGACGTTGAAGTTTAAAAGAATCGTATTCACCGAAACCGCCTCCGAGATCTCGAAGCCCGCGGTGTCTTCCAGATCGATTCTTTCATTAATCCGTAATCGCAGAGAGACAGGGTCCCCTCCGCTCGTCCCGTCGACGCTTAAGCTTTCGACACGAAGCCTGACTTCACGCACGATGCCGGAAGGCAGTGTCACATCGGACAGAGACGGCGTCGATTCGCCCGTCAAAAGGTCAACAACGAAGGGGCCCACGAGCACGATTTTATCATCATCTTCCTCGCTATCATCACAGGTGGCGAAGTCAGGCAATGTCGCCCTCAAAGCCGCGCACGTCTGTCCGTCTGGGAGTTTGATCTCGATTTCCTCCAGCGTCATCGACGCCGCGGTCAAATCCAAAGTATTCCCCGCAGAGTCTTCTGTGGAAAGAGCCGCAGCCGTCGTCCCGTCCACCATCTGAAAAGACAGGGCAACGGTCGCCGCATCCCCGTCCAACTGCGTCGGGTCCGAAGCACTCACACCTCCGGCTCCGCCCGTACCTGAACAACCGGCAACACCCGCGAGAAGCATCGCGCCTACTAATCGTCCTAAAGTTTTATTCTGTCCCATGACCCCTCCTTTGATTTTCGTTTAAGGCCGTCCCGACGCTAGGGCGTCGTCCCGGTCTTCTCCGTCAAACTCTTCATTCTGATTTGCGTCCCTGAAAAGATCCGCCGAGTTTTTGATATTTTCCTCGATCGCATCCTGCAGGTCGCTGTTCTCGTCTTCGTTGATCCGGATCAAAGGATCTCCGTTGCCATCGGTCCCGATGTCGACCCCGGGAGACGACACATCTACTCCGGAAAACCACTGATCCAAATCGAAGGCGACGAAGAACACCGCCAGACCATTCTGAGCGGTGATCGCAAAACCCGTCGTTTCATTCTCGATTTCAAACTCCACGTTTTCATCCGTCGTCATCTCGAAAGCCGTGTCGTCCGCGCGCGCCCCCGATACGAAAATACTGGGGGAGGTTTCCGTCTTGGCCAACACGATTTCCAAGCGACAATAAAGCCCCTCCGCCACCGAGACGCCTTCCAGTCCGCCGAAGGTCTCGGGATTCAAAAGATCGACTTCAAAAGGTCCTTCAAAGACCTGATCCTCCGCGCCTTCATCCTCGGCGTTCAAAAGACAGATCCGCAAAGGCCTCAAGCGGATACGCTCGACTAAAACACGAGCTTCGTCGATGCGCAGATCCCCGACGGTCAAAGCCGCCGTTTGCGTTCCCGAGTATCCGACCACACGCAGACTCACTTGGGTATTGCCGGTCTCGGTCCCGCCGACGGCGCCCGAACCTGCCGTGCAAGCGGAGAGGAGCAAAAGAACGAGGCCTACGATGAAGCGCTGAATCGACGTCATGCTTGCTCCTTGGTTTGCGCCTGGGTCAGCGGAAACATTTGAATGTTGAGTTGAATCACTTCTTCCGGCTCCGTGTCGGAGGCGACGAGCTTCAGGATATCCTGACGGAATTCCTGTACCCTTTTTTTGAGCTGAGGAATGCGCTCTTTGGCGACGCCCAGGGTCATCGTGCTGACGTCGCGGCGGTGGGAGGCCCCATTGCCGGAGACGTCGTCCATGACGTGGCCCGCGAGATCGAGCAGGACTTTATGGTAACGATGCACGACGTGAGAAGCGAGCTCGGCGCCTGTGGAGACCAGCAAACTTGCCTGGCGCCACCGTCCGGCTTCGTCCTTGCGGATCATGCCCAGCCGCTCCAAAAGTTCTAAAGATTTCACGACCTGCTCCACGGTCACTTCGGGAGAAAGACGCGACGCGATCCATTCCGGGGTTCCATCATTTGCCTTCGCAACGACCAGTTCGCGCACCGCCGGATGATACCAAGTCGAATAATATTCGTATTGGGCGCTCTCGATGGGTTTCAGGTCGTGGTATTTCCGCGAACGCAATAACGATTGGTAAGCGCGGTTTTTATCATCGTGGGTTTCGGCTTGGTTGTAGAAAACCAAGTTCCGGAAAAATTCACTTTCTTGCTTGTTGAGTTTCAACGCCAACGCGAATTGCGCGATGCTCTTCTCGGAAAGGTTGCGGTCCCCTTCCATCACGAACTTCAAAAAATTGATCGATTTCAGTCCCGCGCGTTGGGCAAACGACCGATAGGATAAAGCCCCCGTACTTTTAGCCGCTTGATACCAATCCTGCAGAAACCGGCGGTAGTCTTTGTATTGAAAAATATCGATGCCGGAAGAACGTTTCATGAGAACAGGATAGGCTTCCCCCGCCATCCGAACAAGCTATTTTATAAAATATCGTTTACTTTAGTAAACATATTACAAGCTAATATATTGATATTATTTAATTTATTAATAATAATTATCATATATCAACATTTATTGTAAACATAAACAAAGTCGGTGACATCACTTGAGGCGTCTATCGTCCTACATTTTCTTCAAGAAATCGGGATCAAAATTGACATCGTCCAAACCCATGCTACAAGGACCCCTCTTTTTCGCGGGAATAGCTCAGTGGTAGAGCGCCACCTTGCCAAGGTGGATGTCGTGGGTTCGAATCCCATTTCCCGCTCATTCATCCTTAATGCTTCTCGAAATCATCTCAAGCGCAGTCAACCCGCTCTTCTTTCGACAGGCGGTCCGGCGATCCGCGGGGCGTGCCTTTGTTTATTACCTCCTATTCACGACGCTTCATACGATCCTGATCTGTGCCCTGGGTTTTTGGTGGGCTTCCGGTCACTGGGACGCCGCCATCGAAAAAATACGCGCCGCCGCGCCGGCCTACGAGGTCACCCTGGATCAAGGCCATCTTTCGACCACGTTTCCGGAGCCTTATGTTTTTTCCACGCCGGAATTGACCGTCATTCTGGATACGCAAAATCCCGTAGGCATCGAAAGCGTACCTGCGATCCCGCGCGCCTTGATCCTGTCACGCACGAAAATGATCGTGAAGAAAAACGATTTTCAGTTTTCGGAATACTCATGGTCGTCGCTGCCGGATTTCCAGGTCAGGACGGACGATCTCGTCGATGGGCTTAAGTCGCGCAAACAAATCATCCTCTGGGGGGCCTTCCTGACCCTGGCGCTCGGTATCCTGCCGCTTGTTTGGATCTTCTTTATTCCCGTCGCCTTGATCTTCGCTCTTCCACTTTGGATCGTGGCAAAAGCGCTGCAACGCAACCTGTCGTACCCACAGACGCTCACGATCGTTTTTTATGCGCTCACGCTTCCGGTCTTGGCGCAGACCGCTTTGTTATTCTTCGCGCCCGCGTGGGCTAAGCCAAGCCTGTTTTGGGCGATTTATCTCGTATGGGCGTTGGTCGGCGTCTGGACGGCGGGCGGTTCGGAAGAAAATTTTCCTCAAGGCTCCACGACCCCCTGAAGGAGACTCATGCGGCGCCGAACATAGGGCCCCGGAGGCCACCGTCCCCATTTTTTCGGATTGGGAATAATAGCCGCCAAGAACGCCGCTTCCCCCGCGCTTAAATCCGCCGCCGGTTTCTTGAAATAATAATGCGACGCCGCTTCCGCTCCGTAGATCTTTGGCCCCCATTCAATAAGGTTCAGATACAGTTCCAGTATCCTTTCCTTCGGCACGAATATCTCCATTTCGAAGGCCAAGGCGATCTCGATGCCTTTTCGAAACACGGTCTTCATCGGGAAAAGATAGATGTTTTTGGCGAGCTGCATCGGGATCGTCGAAAACCCGCGCGCATATTTTTTCCTTTTTTGGTTCCGCTCCCAGGCTTCCTTCATCGCGCGGAAATCTACGCCGTGATGCTCGTAGAAATTCGCGTCCTCCGCGGCGATCACGGAGTTTTTCAAAGCCGGCGCGATCTTATCCATGGATACCCAACGCTGGTCGATCATCAATAAATCGCGCCACATGAACGCCGTCCGCGCCGGATGCGTCCACCGGAGCGACAAGACCGACGGGACGCTGAACATCAGGAAGCCGCTCAAGAAAACGACGGGGAGGAAGAAAACAAAGCTAATAATTTTCCGGAGGATTGACACGCCCGCCGATCTTAATCGATAACAGCCGCCTTTCAAAAGGAGAAAGCAATGCTCGCAGCCACCCAGATCCGCGTCGGTATGGTCATCATTTACGAAAACGAATTATGCAAGGTCATGGGGATCGACCACATCACGCAAGGCAACAAGCGCGGCAAGGTCCAGGTCGAGATGCGCAACCTCCGCACCGGCAACAAACTCCAATACCGCTTCCGCTCCGAAGACACGGTCGAAAAAGCGACTCTGTTCGAGCGCCCGATGGAATACCTCTACGCCGACGGCGACATGTACCACTTCATGGACACGGCGAATTACGAACAGATCCAGATGCACAAGGACGACATCGGAAACGCGCATTATTACCTGCAGCCCAATACGAAAGTCTTGATTCAATTCCATGAAGAGAAGGCTTTGGGTGTCACGCTGCCGACCACGATGAATCAAACTATCGTCGACACGCAGCCGCCGATGAAGGGCGCCACCGCTGCGGGCGGAGCGAAACCTGCGACACTCGATAACGGCCTTACGATCAAAGTTCCTCAATTCATCGAAGTCGGCGAGGTCGTGCGCGTGAATACGGAGTCGAACGAATACGTCGACCGCGCCGAAAAAAAATAACTCCCCTTAGGCGGCACTGACTTTAAATAGGCTGACGCAACCTTTCAGGCTGGACGTGTATTTGATGAGTGATTGCGCAAGGCTCTCCATCGCTTGGGCGGAAGAGGCATTGCGTTCGATCATTTGTGTGACGGCCTGGATTCCTTTGTTGACCTCTTGTGAGGTCGCCGCCTGCTGCTCCCCGGAAGCCGCGATTTGACTGATGGAGGTCGCAGTCTTTTCGACTTCGCCCAATATCTTCTTCAAGGTGTCCCCCGCTTTTTCGGAAAGGGAAGCGCCCTGGGAAATTCTCTCCGAGCTTTCCTTGATGAGGCCTGTAATCTCGCGGGCGGCGGCAGAGGACCGTTCGGCTAATTTTCTCACTTCCTCAGCGACGACTGCAAATCCCATCCCGTGCTCCCCGGCACGGGCCGCTTCGATGGCGGCGTTTAAGGCCAGAAGATTGGTTTGATCGGCGATATCCGCCATCACGGTGACGATGTCATTGATCTTGTCAGAAGACTTACGGATAAGCTGCATGGCTTCGACCGAGCGGTTGACAGCTTCTGAACCATCACGAGCCTCGTGCGAGGTGGAGGTCGCGATCGAATCGGTTTCTTGCGTGCTGGAGGCGACGGATTGGATGGCTACGGATAATTCATGAACGGCGGCCCTCATCTCGACCATTTTTTGCCCTTGCTGCTGCGAGGATTCGGAGAGACCTCGTGCGTTCGACGTGAGGACTTGAGAACTGGAATCCAACTCATTGGTCGCGGCCGTGATGTTTGAAAGGATGTTTTTAAGATACGCGAGTGTTTTGTTATAGGCCTCGCTCAGCCGCGACAACTCCCCTTTACCCGAAATTTCAAGCGCACTACCAGTCAAGTCGCCGGCAGCAAGATTTTCCAACGCGCGAACCGTCGTCTCCAAAGGTCTCGTGATGCTCCGGAAGATATAAAAAATAAAGCCGCCAACCATGGCCATGACCAGAACGCTTGCCCCTAATTTGAAATTCCGTATGAATGCGATCTCTTCCAATGTCTTTTTGTTCGTCTCCTCGGAGAGTGAAGTGATGGCGTTGCTGATGTCTTCCATTTTTTCTTCGAGATCCTTAAAGCCTTTTTGGAATTCACGATCGAACAAGCCCGCCGCGACATCATGATTCTGCGCGGCCTGGGTCACAACATTGGATGCAAGCGTCACGTAGGCCTCGAGCTTGGGTAAGGTTTCGTCCAATGTGGATTTGAGATTGGATCCCGAAAAGATTTCCCTATTTTTTGAAAAATTCTCCCGAAGGTTTTGCGCATGCTCGTCGAGGTCTTTTTTCACGTCTTGTAATTGGGATGGGCTTTTAGAGAAGAGGGCAAGTAGCGCGTCCGCGCGGATCGCATCGTGCATCATGTCGGCTTCCATCTGATGCTGGATCCCTTGAGAGACGATTTCCAGTGATCGATTGGTTTCCAAAACTTTATTCATCGACCAACTTCCCATAAAGGTGAGAACCGCGGATAAAAAAACAACCATTCCGGAAAGAGAGATAAGCTTGTACTTAATCGACATAGAAACTCCTCTCGAAGCAAGACGGAAACAATCTCAAAAAATGAAGGTTAATTTAAAAGCTCACAAAAAAATCAAGTTCGCGCGGAAAAAGACGTCTTTACTAAAGATAGTGGGGCGTCTTTATGGATATAAAAGTTCCTTTCAAAATATTGGTGTTCGAAGTTCAGGGAAAACTTTTATCCCTCCCCGTTGATTTTGTACGTGAGGTGATCCCGTCGCGGCCGATGACAGCTATTACCAATTCCGCCACTTATATAAGAGGAGTGATTGACCTGAGAGGTGAGACCATTCCGATCGCGGACACAGGCCTTTTGTTAGACGAAGAGGAAAAAAGTTCAGGCAGGCTTACACCCTATACTATCATCTCCAAGATCCCTCTTCCCGGAGGTCTTTGGGGACGCCTCGGTTTGACGGCGGATAAAATTCTGTCGTTTCATCTTCTGGACGAAAAGAATTTTCATCGTCCTCCGACGATTGGAGGGACGCGCATGGAACATGCGTCTCTGGGGGTGGCTAATTTTCAAAAACTGGAAACAGGAGAGACGGTGCTGGTCCCGGTGCTCGATCTCACTTCCTTGTCCCGTTTGCAGGACAAGGCCACCCTTTCTGACACACTCACTTCCACGAATGAAAAATCCGTTTCTCGTGACAAGACCGAGCCTCTCGTTTCTTACATCACGATTTTTGCCCTCGACAAACCCTATGCGGTACCGCTCGAAGACCTCGAAGAGGTCTGTATTCTAGATAATTTCTGTACCGACGCCTTGGTACCCGCGTTTATGACGGGATACGTTTCTCGGCGCGGGACTTATATCGGGGCTATCGAAGCAGCTCATGTCATCAACCAAGAACGCTCTCCGAAGAGCCGGGGGCGCTATTTGACAACCTATCGACTCAAATCTCTCACGGTAGGATTGATCGTCGATCGCATCGGGAAAACTGTAAAAGCAAAGGCGTCGCAAATTCAAACCAACGATCTTCTTCAAGAAATTTCGGGGGACGAAAAGAAGACATATGCTTTTATCGAAACCGCCGATGGGCCCTTGCCTATCCTGAATTTCAAGGAGGGTTTCTCGGAAGATCAGATCCAGGCCCTGGGCGACTGGGCTGCAACGATGAAAAATCTTGAAGCTTTAGATGCAAAAAAAAGCGGAGAAGTGGCTACACGTAAAAAAACACAGAACGAACATTATCTGATCGTCCGCATCGGTGATCACCTATTAGGACTATCCAGCAGCAAGGTGGACGAAATTGTATTGACCAAAGACCTTCTACCCTTTCCTAAGGCGGAAAAGGATTTTTCCGGAATACTTCTACGTCGCGGCATAGGCTATTCCATTCTGAATCTGAGAAAAAATCTGGACCTTAAAATCGAAAAACCCGCAGATCGCAGAGTCGTCGTTTTGATTAAAAATGAGAAAGAATACACCGGCATCGAAGTAGACGACGTCATTCGCTGCATGAACCTCGATCGTCTCCGCATCAAAAAACCGGAAAATATTAAACTCGCGGCCCACCGCGATAATTTTGAAGGTCTCGTCACTTTGGAAGAAGGCGAGGTCCACCTGCTTGATTTGGCAACCCTCCTGAACAAGAGGCGTCCCTCGCTCCGCCAAAAACTGAGAGACGTTGGAATGACCGATGATTCGATCGGGCTTCAATTTTAGCTACACAATTTAGCGATCTGTACGAGCCGAGAGACGATACCGTCTAGGGATAAGACTTCGTCCGCGGCGCCTTCGCGAATCGCGGCGCGGGGCATGCCAAAGACGACGCATGAAGCCTCATCCTGGGCGATGGTATGCGCGCCTTTTTCCCTCAAGACTTTCAGCTGCGTCGCCCCATCCCGCCCCATGCCGGTCATTAAAACTCCGATCGCTTTGCGCCCGTAGGAGGCGGCCACGTTTTCAAAAAGCACGTCGGCGGACGGCTGATGGCCGGAGACGGTCCCTTTTTGGGATAAGACAACGGTACCCACCCCAGACTTAAAAGAGAGTGTTATATGAGAATGTCCGGGAGCTAGGAAGGCTGCGCCAGGTTTGAGCACATCACCGTTTTCCGCTTCTTTGACGGAGAGGCGCGACAGCTTGTCATTTCGTTCCGCCATGGCTTTGGTGAATTCTTTCGGCATGTGCTGAACGATCAGAACGGGAGGCGACGACGCGGGCAAGGCCTCGAGGATCTTCGTGACACACGGCGGACCGCCGGTGGAAATACCGATCGCGATGACGTAATCGGAAAAGTTTTTGATCCCGGAAAGCTTAGGAGGCAAAGCGAGTGCCATTTCGGGCAAAACGGTCTGGACGGGCTGGAGGTTTTTTATGGCGAATTTTTTGGCGATGTCACTTTGAGCCGCAGCTTTTATTTTCGCCAGAATGTCGGCGGCGACCCGATTTAAGGAACTGGAGGCCTGGGCGCGTGGCTTTTGGACGTAGTCGAAGGCGCCAGCGTCCAAGGCCTGCAAGGTTTTGAATCCGTCTTCGTAGGTGATGGAGCTGACCATGACCACCGGCAACGGATGTTCCTTCATGAGGTGGCGCAGACATGCGATGCCGTCCATGCGGGGCATTTCGACGTCCAGAGTGAGAACGTCGGGTTTTAATTGGCGCACTTTTTCAAGGGCCATCTGCCCGTCGGAGGCTGTACCCACAAGCTCAAGCTCGAGGTCGGAGGCCACGATGTCGGACAAGACCTGGCGGATCAGGATCGAGTCGTCCACGACGAGGACTTTGATTTTTTTTCCGAAAAATCCCATAGAGGCGAAGCTAGAGAAGTTTTTGTAATGTCGCCTTGACGTTGTTTTCGTCGAAAGGCTTGACGATGAATCCACTGGCGCCGAGACGGACCGCCTGGATTAAACTCTCCTTTTGGTCGATGGCGGAGATCATGATGACCTTGATCTGGGGGTTCTCTTTTTTGATACCGGCCAGACCATCGATACCGGAGACTTTCGGCATGACGATGTCCATGGTGACGATGTCCGGGCGGAATTGAGAGGCCTTAGTGATGGCTTCCCCGCCATCGGAGGCCTCGGCCACGACCTCACATCCCAACTGAAGGACAATGCCCTTGATCATCGACCTCATGAAGGGTGAGTCGTCGACGACCATGACTTTTTTTCCCATAAATATCTCCTCCATTTCGCCTTCAAATTTTCCCTAAATTTCCTTGAGAACGCCGCCAATTTCAGAGACGCGTACTTTTTTTTCGCCGACATCCACGAAGAGCTGTCGGCCCTTACCGCCTCCCAGATCCTCTCCGAGGATGGGGATTTTAAGATTTTCCAGAATTTGGCGAACAGCCTGGATGTTTTGATCCCCGATGGCGGTGATATTTTTAAACGAAATTTCCTGAAACATGCGCGCGCCTCCGGCGATCTTGGCTTTGAACGACGAGCAGCGGCCTTGCGCGGCCGATTTCATTCTTTGGAGGAGGGACTCGATCCCTTGATCGGCGAACCGCGCGGGGTCACTCGTTGTTTGCGCGCCTTTGAACGGCAACATGATGTGCGCGAGACCGCAGATCTCGAAATCAGGGTCGAAGAGAACGATGCCAATGCAAGACCCCAAAGTGGTCTTCAAAATATCAGGAGACCGCGCCACGTCCAGGTGGGCCATGAGGACGTTTTTAATCACGGTCGAGGCTCCGCGGAGGCGACCGCATCGCCCAAATGCTTTTTTAAAGACGCCACGATAGGCATGTAAAAAAAACGAACGCCCAGGGGCTTGCCCTCCCAATGAAACTGGATGTCGATAAAAAGGGATTCCTCCTGAAAAGACGCTTGTTCGAGCGCAAGAGCACCGACGATGGACTGGGTTAAGTCGTGGAGGAAGATCGGGGGACCTGGTATCATTTCGAGATCCAAGCGTTTACGCAGGCTGTTCATGTAGGCGCTGGAGAGGATGTTCGAGGTTTCCATCAGGGCCGAACGGTCCATTTCCGAGAAAGTTGTCCGGTCGTGAGGGGTTTTGATCAGAAGAGAGAGCAAGTCGTAAGCGGAGTCTTCGTCAAGAGACAGAAGGAGCACCCCCTCCAGACCTTTCTCCACCTGATGAACGAGTCCCACCGAAACATCGTCCGCCCCTCCCGAGCGAGAAACGATCTCGCTGATGGGAATGAAATCAACGCCTTCGACAGCGACCGACACTTCGGCCTTCAACCATTTTTTAAGAACATGGGAGGCGTCCTCAGCCGCCTGGTGAACGATATCTTGGAGTAGTGTGTTCACGTTCATAAAGACCTTCCGTTGGCGGCGACCGCGGTCGCATGTTGGTTTTGCAGAATCCCTCCGGTATCGAGAATCAAAGCGACGCGGCCGTCTCCCAAGACGGAAGCTCCCGAAACTCCACGGACGTCGTGGAGGTTTTGCGAGAGAGATTTGACGACTATCTCTTGCTCTCCAAATAAACGGTCCACGCGCAGGGCTACGGTCTCGCGGTTGACGTTGATGACAACCAACGTTGGAGACTCGTCGATGGAGGCCGGAACCGTGAAGCGGGTACCTCGAAAAACTTGCTGGAGTTCCTGGATGGGAATGACTTTTTCGCGCACGCGCACGACGAATTCGTCATGGATGCGGTGGATCTGTGCAGGCGTGACTTGGACGATTTCAACGACGGAATCCAAGGGGATTGCCCAGGTGATGCCGCGGATTTCGCAGACGAGACTTTTCTGGATGGCGAGCGTGAGCGGCAGGAGGATGACAAAGGTCGTCCCCTGCCCCGGTGTGGTTTCGATCTCGATGGTGCCGCTTAATTCCTCGACTTTTTTCTTTACGATGTCCATCCCGACGCCACGGCCGGAGATGTTGGTGACTTTTTGCGCGGTCGAAAAACCGGGATGGAAGATGAGTTTTGCCACTTCATGATCGGGCAAAGTGGTGATGTCGATATCGTCGCAAATACCTTTTTCGACGGCTTTACGCCGGATGAGCTCGTGATTGATGCCTCGACCGTCGTCTCCGACGGTAACGCAGATGTGGTTGCCTTTATGAAATGCGTTCAAGGTGACGGTACCGAAAGGAGGCTTGCCCGCCTTCACTCTTTCCTCCGGCGTATCCAGGCCATGGTCGACGGCGTTGCGGACCAGATGAGTCAGGGGATCGACCAATTCGTCGGTCATTTTTTTGTCGACTTCGGTCTCTTCGCCCTTGAGCACGAGTTGGACTTCTTTTTTGAAATCCTTGGCGATGTCGCGCACGACGCGTTTGAATCTTCCAAAGAGCGGGCCTACGGGAACCATACGGATCTGCATGACGGATCTCTGGATCTCCGAAGAGGTCAAGTCCATCTGATGCAGGGCTTTTTGAAAACTCTGATAAATTTGCTTTCCGCGCTGCAACCCGTCCAAAGAAGCGATGATTTCGTCCATCTCGGAGAGGATCTGATTGACGCGCGTTTGGACTCCGGTCGAGCGGATCGCTTTTAATTCTTCGGAGCGCTGAAGCGACAACATCTGCTGTTTGATGAAATGAGCGCGCGGCAGGATGTTTTTTTGGTTCAGGAGGTTTCGCAGCTCTTTGTCGATCGTCAGGAAGTGCGCTTTGTTGATGACGAGTTCGCCGGACATGTTGCCCAAGTCGTCGAGGCGGTTCACTTCGACCCTCATGGTCTGCGCGCCACCCGATGACTGCGTTTTTTGTTCTACCTTCGCGGCGGCGGGCTTGGTGTCCATTTGCTCGAGAGCGAGCAGCAGGTCTTCGGGGTTGTCGGAAATGACGCCGCCTCCAGTCACAAGCGAAGCCGTCTCTTCCGGGCGCCATGTTTTCAATTCGTCCAAAAGAGCACGGATGGGCGTCTCAGGGCTTAAGCGCTCTTGGATGTTTTTGAGCATGCCTCGGATGTTATCGACGCCTTTGAGCAAGGACTGGATTACGGGTGGAGTGAGTGTGAGGACTTTGTTGCGCAGATCGTCCAGGATATTCTCCATGGCGTGGGCCACGGAGGTCATGTTTTTGAAATTCATGACGCCGGCAGATCCCTTAATCTGATGGGCCTTGCGGAAGAGCTCGTGGATGTCGTCGGCGACGGGCTCGAAACCTAACTCGCGACAGCCTTCGTCGAATTTCAGCAGCGAGATCTCCATTCCGGAGAGACATTCATTCGTGTCGTCCATGAAGAGAGAAAGATATTTTTCGCTCTCCGGTGGCAATTGAAAGGGTTGGGCCTCAGTCTCGACCGGGGGAGGAGGCGGAGGCTCTTTCAGGCAGTCTTCCAGCTTCACCAGAATGGGATTCAGGTCCATTGGGGCGGCAGCGTCTTTGATCTCGGTCAAAAGATGGGTCAAGGCGTCGAGCGATTCTAAAAGCGCTTGGACGACGTCCAGGTCGAGCTTTCGTCTTTTCGAGCGGACGGCATCCAAGAGACTCTCGCTCTTGTGCGTGAGCTGGTTGACACGGTCGAGACCCATCATGCCGGAAGCGCCTTTGATACTGTGAAAGGCGCGAAAGAGCTGGTTGATGAGTTCCGGTTTTGTCTGAGCGATACTTAAGTCCTGCTCTAAGTTCAGCAGGCCTTCGTTGAGAGACTGGATATGCTCCTCGGCCTCGGAGAAGAAAAGCGAGAGGATTTCCGGGTCCTGTTCGAGGCTCATGAGGGCCGCCCTTCTTTCCGGTAAATCGACGGAGAGATGTATTTGAAATCGTTTTTGACGTTCACGAGACTTTCGGATTCTCCGATGATGAGCATCCCTTCGTCCTTGAGGATGGACCGAAATTTTCCGACGATGGCCTCTTTGGTCGGGAGATCGAAATAAATGAAGACGTTGCGCACGAAGATCACGTCGTAATCCTTACCCGGAGGAGGATCCTGAAGTTTATGCCGGAAAAACCGCACTTTCTTTTTAAGGGCCTCTTTGACAGCGAATTTGCCCGCTTCTCCCACGGGATCGAACCAAATTTTTAAAAACCGCGGAGGCAGCTGTTCCAGCGAACGCGCGTCGTAGACGCCCGCGTGCGCCTTGCCCAGGATGTCATTGGAGATGTCGGAGGCCTCCAGAGACCAGCAGAATTTCGGATGACTCTTAGCGAATTCTTCACAGATCATTGCGATGGTATAAGGCTCTTCCCCGGAAGACGAGGCCGCACACCAAAGCTTAACCTCCGAGTCAGGAGACGCACGGTACCGCTCCGGAAGATATTTGGACGCGAAAAAATCCCAGAGCTTGGGCGCCCGAAAAAAGAAGGTCTCGTTGGTCGTCACCGCATCGATGAACCGAGACGTCTCTTCTCCCGCCCCCGGACTTTGCGTAAGGTAGCGGTAATATTCAGCGTAAGATCCAAGCCCTAAGGCCGATACCCGCTTACTCAAACGGTTCATCAAGAGGGCTTTTTTGGATTCGTTCATCTGAATCCCGGTTCTCTCTTTGACCAATCCGAAAATCAGACTCAATTCCTGCGAGCTCATTTCCATGATCAAGCCCTCACGATTTCCAAACGCAGCGGAGCCAAAAGATTCAGGATCACATCGATGTCGTCCGCATCTACTTGGAGCTCGCGCAGCGTCGCGACGAGATAGCCGACGACGCCGTCGAAATGACGATCAGTCAAACCCAAATGCGCATGGGCATCTTCCATGCCTCGGCCGTAATACGTCGCCCCACCACCCAGGGCCTGGGCGAAGAACGCGACCTGCTGCCTTTTCAGAAAATTCATGTCGTAGGGCTCGAAGACAGGTGCGAGAAAATGATCCGAAAGGATCTTGTCGTAGAGCCGGGCGACCACAAGCTTCACGGTCGGTTCTCCTCCGAGCTTTTGATAGAGGCTTCCCATAGAGTCTCCCGATTCCGCCTGTTTTAGGCTTTAAACTTCTGGATCATTTTCTTGAGTCCTTCGGCTTGCGACGAAAGCTCTTTGGCAGAGGCCGCCATTTCTTCAGAGGCGGCGGCGGATTTTTCGGTCAAGGTCGAGACGTTTTGGATGCCTTTGCTGACCTCGGCCGACGTGGCCGATTGCTCTTCCGTGGCGGAGGCGATCTGCGCGATGGAGGAGGCAGTCTTCTCGACGCCCATGATGATCTTCTTCAACGCGTCTCCGGTTTTTTGAGAGAGTTCCGAGCCTTGATTGACCCTCTGTGTGGATTCTTTGATCAGTGCCGAAATTTCTTTCGTGGCTTCGGACGAGCGTTCCGCGAGCTTTCTCACTTCGTCTGCAACGACCGCGAATCCCAATCCGTGTTCGCCAGCGCGGGCCGCTTCGATGGCGGCGTTCAAGGCTAGGAGATTGGTCTGGCTCGCGATCTCTCCGATGACTTTGACGATGTCGCCGATCTGCTCGGAGGATTTGTTAATGAGCTGCATGGCTTCGATCGAACGCTCGACGGCGGAGCCGCCTTCTTCGGCTTCTTTTGCGGTCTGCGTCGCGATGCGATCGGCTTCCTGCGCGTTCTTGGCGATGGATTGGATGGAAGCGGCCATCTCTTCCACGGAGGCGCTCATCTCGGAGACGGTCGAGCCTTGGTTCTGTGCGCCTTCCGCAAGATTGGTCGAACCTTGGGAGACGGACTGCGAGCTTTCGCTTAATTGCTCGGAGAGTTCCATCAACTGGCGGATGACGGATTTGAGATCGCCCAGCATCTGTCCTATGCCATGACCCAGTTGCCCCATGGAGTCCTCGCCTTTGACTGAGATCTCCTGTGTAAAGTCTCCGGCAGCGGCGGCAGTGACGCTTTTGAGAAGGAGTTCGACTTTTTCGCGCAACTCTTCGGCCTTGGCCTTGTCTCTCTCGCCAGCTTCTTTGATGTCCTTTTCCATCTGGAGTTTTTTAGTAATGACTTCCCATGTCACCATGGGACCCAAGTAGTTGCCGTTTTGGTCCATGATCGCACTCACCAAGAGATCGAGGGATTCAGGACCGACTTGGATAGTCGCGCGATGGGGAAGGTTCTTTGGGTCCGCGAGCATTTTTCTCTGATGCGCCGGGTTTTTGTGAAAAATATCGATGACCTGACCCATCATCTGATCGACTTTGACGGGCAGGAACTGCTCCAAGGTTCTGAGAGTCCGGCTGGAGGCGGGGTTCATGTATTGGAGTTTCAGGTCCAAGTCCGTGCACATCACGTTGATCGGTGCGTTTTCCATCATCGAACGGATGCGCGCCATTTCAGTCTCTTTACCGACGCGTTCGATCGTATTCGAGACGACGATGCCGATTTTGCGCAAAGTATCCAAGCGCTCCTCAGAAGGCGCCAATGTCTCGAGGGCGAAGAAATCCATCGTGCCGCAGACTTTTCCGTTCAGCACGATCGGAAAACAGACGCCAGACTTCACTCCCGCCCGCTGTGCCACGGGCGCACGGCAACAATCCGTCATCTGGCCGATGTCCTGGGTGAAAAAGAGATCGCGATTTCTCCAGGCCCGCCCGCTCAAACCTTCGCCTTCGCGAAAGCGCGCGTCCAAGGTGACGCGTCGAAACTCTTCGTTCACCGAGCCGGATTCGATCGAAAATTTCAGGACATTTTCCTTCGGATCGACGACCCAATACGAGCCGTAGGCCCAGCCGAAGGCGGTCTTGACCGTGTCGAGCGCGATTTTGGCAGCTTCTGCGGCCGTCGCCGCCTGTCCCATCGCCTGAAGCACCTGATTCGTCGCGGTTAGGTTTTGCTTCAAATCCTTAATGATGGCTGCAGCCGAGAACGTATCGTCGCGGACCACTCCGTGACCATTGCCGTTGCCATTCTTTTTGATTTTTCCGTTTGGTTTTTTGTACTCGACATCGGTGTGTGATGTGGACGTTGCCATAAAGGCCCCCTGTTATGTTTTAAATGTTATTGAATATGCTCCTGAGTCTGAGCCAATTCGGCCAGGCTGAGAATTTTATCTATGTCCAAAAGTATCAGCAGACGCTTCTCGAGCTTGATGAGGCCTTTCAGATAATCTCTTCCCAGCCCCATAATCGTCGACGGAGGCGGCTCGATCTCCGAATGTCCCGTACGCAGGACTTCGTTGACCGCATCCACCACGATGCCGATCGTTTTTTTGTTCACGTTCACGACGATGATCCGCGTCTCTTCATTCACTTCTTCTTCGGCCAGATTGAACCGGCGACGCAAATCGATGATCGGGATGACATTCCCACGGAGATTGATCACTCCCTTGATATAGACAGGCACTTCCGGCACCTGGGTGATTTCCCCCATCAGGATGATTTCCTGAACCTTCATGATGTCGATGCCGTACTCTTGATTGGCGATACAGAAGGTGACGACCTGAGAGGACTTAAGGCCCTCCCCTCGCGACGGCTTGGCCTTAGAGCTTTCGACGGTTTCCGTTTCCATAGATCCCCCTCACTGCTTTAGTGAATAAAACGATCAACCCAGAGACTCGTCACGAGTGTCGCGACCCGACAGCTCATGAAGACCATCCCCGACTTGCGGTGGACGCGTAAAAGATACGGACGCATTCCCTGGAAGATTCCGAGGCCCATCTGAGCCACGTAGAGCAGGAGCGTGAGTACGGCGACGGCGATATGAAAGCTGAGCAAGGGGTGAAGCGGCTCTCTCGCGAGAGCCGCTTTCGGGATGACGTGACGGTTGTACTCCAAAAATAAAACCAATCCGAGATCGATGCAAAAAGCGGTCGCCATCAGCGACACATGCCAGGACTTGTACGACTTAACCCGGTAGGCGAGCAAGATCAGCAGTACCGCTGCCAGCGAAATGATTTTTGCCTGAAGGATCATACCTGATCTTTCTTCCGGAACGCTTTTGCGGCGATCAAGTCTCTCTTCCAGCGTTCATGGCGGAGAAAAGCTTCTTTCAGCGAAGCAGTAACAAAAGAAAGATCATCCAGAGGCTTGTGAAAATAATCTACGGCCCCGATTTCCAAACACTCGACCAAAGAATCGAGATTTGCGAATCCCGTCATGATGAAAGGAATAGTGGTCGGATGAATTTTTTTCAGTTCACGGATCAGCTCCATACCGCTCATGCCGGGCATCCGGATGTCGGTCAGCACGACCGGATGAAGATGACTCCGATGATCCTCCAAGGCATCTTGAGCCGATACGCACTTGTGGACTTCAATGCCTTCGGAGGCAAAATGGCGTTCGAGCATTTTGAGAATTTCTTCTTCATCATCGACGATCATCAGATCCATGGTATTTTCCTTTCGAACTTTTTTCTATTACGGTTCCTCCTCTCGAATACTTGAGAGGCGCGTCTTGTTTTTTGAAAAATTCTAGATTAAGCGTGTTTTACACCGGGGGGTGGATATGAAACTTCTGATCGTCGACGACGAAACGAGTCTCGGAGAGATGGTCGAGGACATACTCGTATCCAAAAAAATTTTCGGGTCGGAGCAAATCTGCCGCGCCTCAAACGGACAAGAAGGTCTGGAAATCTTCCAAAGAGAAAAGCCGGAACTCGTAATTTCGGACATCGTCATGCCGGAGATGGACGGCACGAAGATGAGTCAGAAGATCCACGACCTAAATCCGGAGTCGAGCATTATCCTGATGTCGGGATACGCCGAGTTCGAAATGGCCATCAGGATCATTCGAACTGGGGCCGTTGATTTTCTCCGAAAACCTTTTGCAGTGGAGGAGCTGGTCGCTTCGGTCCAAAGCGCCCTAATGAAAAAAAGGCTTCGGGATGAAAATGTCGCCATGCGACTCAAACTGATACAGTCCGAAAAAATGGGAGCGTTAGGGCTTTTGGCCGCTGGAGTCGCTCACGAGATCAATAACCCAGCCACGTTCATCAAAGGAAACCTGGAATGGCTGGACCGCCGCTTCGATCCCGCTTCCGAAGGCAATGTCCCGATTTTGGAAGCGATCCGATCCTCGCTCGTAGGCATCGAAAGAATCCGCGGCATCGTCTCGTCGCTTTCGTCCAATTGCCGTAATACGGACATGGTCCAAGACGTGTCCTTGAAAAAAACTTTGGGAGAGACCTTGATACTCGCCTCTCACCGCCTCAAACCTCACTCTGTCGAAGCCGCAATCCCGGATAACCTCATCGTCCGCAGCACCTCTCAGCAGATTTTCCACATCTTCACGAATCTTCTCGTCAACGCCGCCGACGCCATCGAAGAGCGCCAGAAGAATGAAAAAAATCTCGCCGGGCGCATCGAAGTCGGAGCTTCGGTTTCCGAAGGCAAAGCATCGATCGTCGTCAAGGACAACGGCGCCGGCATGGACGAATCCACCCTGCAGAACTGCCTCAACCCCTTCTTCACGACCAAACCCGTCGGCAAGGGGACAGGCTTGGGCTTGTGGATTGTACGGGACTCCATCGAAAGCATGGGCGGGGAGCTGCATGTCAGCAGTCGAAAAAATGAGGGCTCGGAATTCACGCTCCGACTGCCCATAGCCTTATCTACATAGAAAAAAACCCCGCACCAAAACGGCACGGGGTTTTTTTGATGTAGGTGCAGACCATGTGTTTGCCCTAAGTTTATCCGCAATTTCCATCGGCATCTAAATCCACGCAGATCTTACGAAAGGCACCGGCGGCCTGGCTCTGGATCTGATCGTAGGCGTCCACGAGGTAGGTTTGGATATTGATGCGACACGAAATATGATCCGCAGTTGTCGGGATTGCGGCCGCGCACGCGTCGACGTCACAGTCGACCGTGGGAATGAAGCTGCTCGTCGCATAGAGAGAGACGCCGCTTGTAACCGTAGCACACGCCGGAAAAGTATTGCTGTTAATCGGCGATCCCGGGCTGGCATCGTCAATGTAGGCAAGTTCGTAAGTGTATTTCACCTGGCTTCCTTCCGGAGGCGGCACCGAATAGGCCGCTAAAACATCTTCAGGCGCCGTCCAAGAGATCAGAGGTCTTTTGTCCGTCGTCACGGCAGGCGTGCTATTACCACTCTGAATTACTTGTCCATTCATAGAAATAATCGACTCTGTAGTTTCAGGATGAGTCCGAACGACCGTCGTTTGAATCTCGCTGGCATCGTCCAAAATCGCAGTGACCGTATAAGTCACTTCCGTATCCAAGCTCACGCATTCGCCATTTCCTTGAGCGGCAAAGTGAGTCGCCAGCGGGCCTTCTTGAACGAGCGTAATCGATCCGTCCCCTCCTAACGAAGTCGCATCGGTAGAAGTAATCACGACAGAGGAGACTGTGCGCTCACTTCCGGCGGGGAGATAAACGTCGACCGCGGAAACGAAGTGGCCTTGATCGAGTCCGTTACAGCCGAAGCCGGAATTATTGTAGATGACCGCCTGGTCGATCGCCGGTGCGGCCAGAGTATCGCTTCCGGTCAATTCTCCGATGATCTGAGTAATGTTCGTGTTCCCGAAGTTACACTGATTACCTAGGCTTTCTAAGAACGAAACCGCCTGATCCGCTTCCAAAGGCGTCGTGGCCGCAAAATCGGCGGCTACGAGATCTCTCTTCGTATAAAAAGCACCTAAGTTGACTTCATCTCCAAGGGCCTCCTCGAGCTTAAAGCCCAAAGCCGCTCCCGCATCGACGGCCTGAGCCGTCTCGACCGCCGTCAATTGCTCGGCATAGTCGGCCACCTTCGTCGCAACATCGGCATCGGCGCTACTCACGGCATTAAAAGCAGCCACGATATCCTGAGGTGTAAAAGTCGTGCCTGAAGACAAGGCATCGGCCATCGCCGTGGCCGCGGCTTGAGATAGCGCCGTAGAACTCGACGTGCATCCTTCTTTGGCGGAGCGCGCCAGATAAGAGGCCGTTTCCTCGGTGGTTACTTCCGTTCCGGTATTACGAACGAACTCGGCTTCGAACTGGAACTTCTTATAAGCTTTTTCTGCGTCGCCACCGGCGGCGGCCATGCCATTCGCCATTTGTACCGACGCATCAGCATCAGAAGCGGAGGGAATGGTGATCGCATCTTGCAAGGTATCAACGTCTCCGGACGTGAACTCGCGCACGTCGGCGAAAACTTCCGGCGTCGGGACCGGTATATTGTCTTCACCCGGGACCTTGGCGACATCCGAAATGATCTTCGCCGCGAGATTGCTTTCCGGCGAGACATTGACCGTCTCATCGCCAACCACGGTCGTGGGGCAGACGGGAGCGGCGATCGTGACCGCACCGCTGGTCACACGCACCTCATAATAAAAATCCGTAGAAGCTCCAGTGCCCGCTTGGCACACAGGCACTTCGGCCAGAGTGTAATTTCCTTGGGCATCCGTCGTGGACGTACTGACTTCCGTTTCAGTACCATCCGCTAATTTTTTCACGAGCGTCACGTCGGCGTCGGCAAGCACCGTATCACCGATCGTGGCGAATTTAGGCTTTGAAACGATCACGGAAGCTTTCAATCCCGCCTGAGACGTTGTGAGAGCAGCGACATCTTCGGCACGCACGGCAACCTGCCCCGTCAAGGCGACGGTCTCACCCGTCGCCCCCGACGACGCGGTCGAACTGCAACCCGAACTTCCCCAACTTCCCAGAATAAGACAACTAACCGCAGAGAGTGCGGAAACGACTCGGACGATCCCCTTCATAATTCCCCCTTATGATGAAAGACGTTTGAGTGATGTGATTTTCGGAAAAGGGATACTATCATTTGTGAGAGGAGCTCACAAACAAAACCTATTAAGCTGGAGGACGCTGGGACGGCTTTCCTATTTTTCCTACTTTTCTAAGATGAAGGTGATCCGGCATTCGACGCGGTATTCGACGATGCGGCCGCTTTCGACCTTCGCCTTTTGGGAGACGATTTCCATGCCGGTGATCCCCCTCAAGGTTTTCGCCGCGCGCGTAAGCGCTTGACGGGCAGCGTCCTCCCAGCCTTCTTTGGATGAAGCAATAATATCAGTGACGCGTGCAACGGCCATAGAGCCTCCATTGATAAAAATTAACGATAAAAAATTAACAGACCTAACAATCCTTCTCGCGAGATGTCGGAAGGGGCCTATTATAAACACCTCGCACGACAAACTTTTCTCCGCCGCCTTCGGTCATAACCACGTTCACGTGATACCAGACTCCGGTTCGTGGATATCTCATGTAAGCATGCACGATATACTCGTCGGACTTCAACGTAATCTCCGGCATCGAGGGAGAGGACGTTACCCGTGAAGATTCTTGAGGAGAAAGTTGTCCTCCCTGAGAAAGCTCTCTTTGCCGTTGTTCGAATGTATCCGCGATCCCCGGAATCAGATGGGCATACCGGATCTCTATCTCATTTCCGTATTTTTTTTTGATTTCTTTGATGGCAAAAGCGACGCGTTCTTTGTCTATTTTACGGGTCGGAGGATGAGGATTGACCGCCGGCGGTTGCGATGCAGGGTTTGCGGCGAAAACGTTCGGAGACAAGAGAGTGACGATAAAAACGAGGGCGCAGATTGTTCTCATGGCATCGGTCCTTTAATTCAGAGGGTCGTCTTCTTATCTTCCCCGTTTCCTGCGTCGGGCTCTTCCGCCGGAGAAGCAACCCCTTCCCCGTCTTCGGCCATCGCTTCCCGGAAAAACATCCAGGCATAGTGAACACCCGAACCGATCGAGAAGATCATCGTAATGCCGGTCACGAACATACCGATCTGATGAGGATTCATTCCCCAAAAAGGATAGTGGATCATCAAAGCCGCGATCGCGATGGATTGGACGATGGTTTTCTTCTTGCCCCAGTCGGAGGCTGCGATCTCTATGCCCTCGGAAGCCGCCACGCCCCGAAGCGCGGTGATGGTCACCTCGCGCGCGATGAGCAGCACGACGATCCACGCCGCGATGCGGTTCATTTCCACCAGCATAATCAGGACCGACATTGCCATCAGCTTATCGGCCAAAGGGTCGACAAATTTACCGAAAGAACTCACGATGCCGTATTTCCGCGCGTAGTGTCCGTCGACGACGTCTGAGAGCTGGGCCAAGGTGAACACGATAGCCGCCGTCCAGCTTAAGAAAACATTCACCCCGACCCGGCCCACCTGGGCGTCATGGATGAAAGACATGACCAAAACAACCACTGGCACCATCGCGATGCGCGCGTAGGTGAGATAATTCGCGATGCCTAAGAGTTGATCCGTCGTCATCCTCTTGCGGGGACGGAAACGGCGTTCGATGAAGGACATGAAGACTCGCTAACACTATCGAAATCAGGGGACAATGGGTTTTAAGGAAACAATGTCTCCCAACTCTCGACGGCGACCGTTACAGAAGCTGGTCAATGAAGCCTTTCAATCATCTTTATTGACCAAAGTTCATCACTAGTGATACAAGTAAGACAGGAGAAAAGCATGCCTACTAAAAACCCGCGTCTCAATGTCGTCCTCACAAAGACGATACTTCAGGCATTGACCGAAATAGCCAAACACCAAGACAAGTCTCTTTCAATCATTGCCCAAGAACTCATCGTAGAGGCTCTGGATCGACATGAAGATATCCTTCTCTCCAGTCTTGCCATGAAACGTGAGCTTCACTCCAAGAGGTCGGTCGCTCATGACAGAGCCTGGAAATGATCCTTATCGGATTGAATACCTGGATTCGGTGGTCGCCGAGGACATCCCCAATCTACCCAAGACCCTGCGGGGACTCATCAAAAAAGCAATCGAAGAGCGGCTAACAATCGATCCGGTCGGTTTTGGAAAGCCTCTGCGCTATAGTTTAAACGGTCATCGGAGACTGCGGGTCGGAGATTATCGAATTGTGTTCCGTATCGATGTTAAAAAACGAATCGTAATGATCGTCATCATCAAGCATCGTAAGGATGTTTACGAAGAATAAATGAAAACCGATTTCCTCGTCATCGGCTCCGGTATCGCGGGCTTAAGCTTCGCCCTTCAGGTCGCGAAGCACGGCACCGTCACCATCGTCACGAAGAAAAATAAAGCCGACTCGAACACGAACTACGCCCAGGGCGGCATCGCAGCGGTGCTCTCGTCTTTGGAGGACGCTGATTCGCTCGAAGCCCATGTGCAGGACACGCTGAAGGCCGGCTACGGACTCTGTCACGAAGACGTGGTGCGAAACGTGATTTCCGAAGGACCGGCGGCGATCCAGAGGCTTTTGGATTGGGGAGTGCGTTTCTCGAAAAATAAGAAAAACGAATTCGACCTCACGCGCGAAGGCGGGCACAGCCAGCGGCGCGTCCTGCACTTCCAGGACACGACCGGAGCCGAGATCGAACGCGCCTTACTAGACGCCATCCGAAAAGAACCCAACATCCGCATCTTGGAACATTTCTTTGCAATCGACCTGATCACGAATCGGAAGCACCTTAAAAGCAGTAATGACAGTCCACGGTGCCTCGGCGCTTATGTACTGGACCAAAAAACGGGCGTCGTCGAAACCATCGCGGCCTCGGTCACGCTGCTCGCCACGGGAGGCGCCGGAAAAGTCTATCTCTACACGTCAAACCCCGACATCGCGACCGGCGATGGCATGGCCATGGCCTACCGCGCGGGGGCGCGCATGGCGAATCTGGAATTCGTACAATTCCATCCGACCTGCCTTTTTCATCCCGAGGCCAAATCGTTTTTGATCACGGAGGCCGCGCGCGGGGAAGGCGGCATTTTGCGCCTACAGAACGGCGAAACTTTCATGGAAAAATACCATCCCATGAAAGAACTCGCCCCACGAGACGTCGTGGCTCGGGCGATCGACGCGGAGCTTAAAAAAACGGGCCAGGAATACGCCCTGCTCGACCTGACGCACAAGCCGGCGGCTTTCATCAAAGAACACTTCCCCGCGATCTACGAAAAATGCCTTTCCTACGGCATCGACATCACGAAGCGGCCCATCCCGGTCGTCCCCGCGGCCCATTATTTCTGCGGGGGCGTGCTGACAGACCTCAACGGCCGCACGGATTTGCAAGGCCTCTATGCCGTTGGAGAAGTCGCCTGTACGGGACTTCACGGCGCGAACCGCTTGGCATCAAATTCACTCCTCGAAGCCGCGGTCTATGCCGACCGCGCGGCGAAATCCGCATCAGAAGAAAATAAGAAAACGGCACCACCGTCAAAATTACCGGATTGGAATTACGGCACTGCGGTTGACAGCGACGAAAACGTGGTCATCGCGCAAAACTGGGACGAGATCCGCCGCACGATGTGGAACTACGTCGGCATCGTGCGCTCGGACAAACGGCTTTTGCGCGCGAGGCACCGCATCGATCTTTTGAAAGAGGAAATTCAGCAATTTTACTGGAACTTCAAAGTCACCGGCGACCTACTCGAACTCCGCAACATCGCCACCGTGGCCGATCTGATTATTACCTGCGCCTTAAAACGCAAAGAGAGCCGGGGATTGCATTTCAATATCGATTATCCCGAGACGAAGGAAGAGTTTCTCGACGATACCGTGGTTTAAACGTAGCCTAAAGCTTCGACTATCTTGAACTTCACGGTGCGATACGCAGGCAAAAAGGATGAAACGACGGAAGAAAGAAAAGCGATCAAAAAAGCCTGTATCACCAGAGACGGCGTCAGAGTCACCATGGCGAGATAGGACGTAGTTCCTTGTGGCGGCGGTGGCATTTCAATGCCTATGGCCGAGATCAGATGCGCCAATCCCCAGCCCAAAGAAATTCCCAACCCTCCCCCTAAAATCCCTAAAAAAGCGGACTCCATCAGAATAACCGCCAATATCGCGCTGCGACTGTTCCCCATAGCCATCATGGTGCCGAATTCCTTGATGCGCTCCATCAAAGACATGTTGACCGTGTTTCCGATGCTGAAAAAGAAAACGACACAGAAAACGACCAAGATAACGAGATAAATCTTATCAAGCAGGGCTTTGCTTTGTTTGTAATAATCCCCCAACTCTACCCAGGTCCTTATCTCGACCGGGATTTTCAATGCGGCGAAACGTTCCCGTAAAGCAGTCCTTACTTTTTCGGTATCTTCATCCCGGTATAAAAGGACCTGGAAGGAATGTATCTTGTTATCCGCACCCAAGATTTTTTGCGCCGCGGATAGGTTGATTTTCATGGAGCGATCGTCGGCTTCTTTGATGATCGTTTGAAAGGTTCCGATGATACGAAAAGGACCGCCATCGATAGCTCCCTCTTCACGAGTCGTCAGGAAAGTCACGTTATCGCCGACTTTGAGATTTAACGCTGTCATCAAGCCATGCCCCAAAAGCGCACCGCTCTCATCCTTGGGCTCTAGAGCGCGGCCTTCCACGATTTGGATCGAAGGGATTTTGGAGTTTTCGGCCTTCGAAGATCCCATCCGTTTTTCCAGATCCGGATCCGTCCCGGTCACTAAGACGGCCACGCTGGCCTTGTCAGAACTCGCCATACCCGCAAGTTTAAGCCGTGGCACCTCGTAAGCCACGCCCGGCGTGGATTCGATCTCGCGGCCAACCGCGGCCGGATCTTTCATGAGATATTCGAGCGGAGCGCGGGAGCCGTATTGATAGTAATCAGGGGCATTCACCTGCAGGTGGCCCGTCTGGCTATGGACGAACTGATCACGAAAGCCGTCCATGATGCTTATGAAGAAACCTCCGATGACCATCATGCCCGCGCAGCCGAAGGCAAGAACGCCTAAGGTCAAAAATGTCCGCCGGCGGTTCCTGAAAATATTACGCCAGGAAATATGAATAAGACGTCTAAGCGTCGACCAGGAGGGCATCTTAAGGATCCTATAAATTAATTTTCGAGGACATCCCAGCCATTTTTCTGCGCGATCAAACGGAGTCTTTTGGCCGGACGTACGGCAACGGGATGGCCTACCAAGGAAAGAAGCGGCATATCCGACTCACTGTCGGCGTAAGCGAAACTCTCAGAAAGGTCCAAAGACTCACGGCGAGCGAACTCACAAACCAGGCGAGCTTTTTCCTCTCCGATCACGGGCTTGGTCGACAATCGACCCGAAAAACTTTCTTCCTCTTCTTCCAAGCGCGCACACAGGACGGAATCCGCCCCCACGTGGCGGGCCAAAGGTTCCAAAATGAAATCCAGGGATCCACTGACCAGCAAAATACGGTCCCCTTGCTCACGATGACGGCGCAGGCGTTCGACCGTCCCGTTGATCAATTTACGCTTTAAGACCTCCTCGAAACACAAACTCGCCAGCGCCTTCATCTCTTTAGCGGAAAGGCCCCGATAAGAACGGTAGAAACGGTCATTAAATATCGAACGATCCCGACGGTCGAGCAGCAACCAATACGGAACGGACAAGACGACTTTCGCCAGTCGCCACGTCCGAGCCCACCGCGATCCTGCGCGCTTGATCAAGAACAGATAATAATCGACGATATCGGAACGGACCAGCGTCCCATCGACATCAAAGATGGCTGCTTTCTGATTCATACACAAACCTTTCGGCGATACTGGATTCATTGGGGCTTAATGCCATTTTGTTTTCAGAGGTTTTTCCGAGCCGCGGAGGCAAAGAAACTTGGGATTTCGCCGCCCTTTCGATTGAAGAGAGATTGTCGAGCACTTCCTTTTCCTGCAACAGGCAATCCTTCAAGAAACGGACACTCTTTTCCAAACGATCAGTCAGCCGGTGGGCGTCTTCCTGGACAAGCTTCGCGGTCTCACCGTGTTTTGCTTCGGCACGGATCGGCTGGCCGATCACGACCGTAATTTTATGTCGCGATTTGGGATAAGAAGCGTCTTTGGGCCAAAATTCATGAGCCCCTTCAATATACACGGGCACAATGGGACATTGAACGTAGTCGGCGAGGATCGCGGCGCCTTCCTTAAAAGGTAACAATTCGCCATCCGGACTGCGCGTGCCTTCGGGATGTATCAAGAGAACATGACCGCTCTTAAGGACCTGGGCCCCGACCTGCAGGACTTCGCTCGAGACTTTTTTTCGGTCAATCGGGATCACTCGCGCCAACTTCGCGATCAAGCGCGTGCCGAGCTTGTCGAAAAACTCTTTAGCGCCCACGACCGCCATCCGGTCGCGTATGCCGCGCGGTAAAAAAGCCGCGACAAAGAGATTATCCAAATAGCATTCATGATTCGGCGCGAGGATAAAGGCCCCGTCACGTGGCAGATTTTCCAGACCGCGGACTTCGATACCGAGCCATTTGCGAAACGCGAACCTCGAAATCGCCAAAAAGAGACGGCGCGCCAGCGGGTGTTGTTTGAGGACTTTCGAAGCCTTGCGTCCGGATTCTAACTCGTTTTCGCCCAAAATCTCGTTCCAACTACCCAGATGCGATCCCTCGTGTTTGATTTCGGAAATGGCCATTTGTAGGTGTTTTTCGAAATCGGGAAGTTCTTTGAGGTAAGACATCACGGCATGCACGTCGCGGCGCTCGTGCATCACCGCATCCTGGACTTGGATCCCGAACGTCTTCTGCACCGTCGCCCAAAATTCGATCAAGGTCAGAGAGTCCAAACCCAAATCCAGCTCGAAAGAGCTGTCCTCGGAAATTTCCGTGCCGCGCGGTAGGAATGCGGATAGGATTTTCGTGATGACCTTAGCCAAAGGATCGTGTGTGAACGCGTCGTTCCTAGATTTTTGCGATTTTTGCGCCGCCTTGGGCGCTTGATTCACCGACAGGAGCCATTCGTCGCGGACCAAGAATTTCCTCACCTTCAAACTCGCGCTCCTCGGGAAAGGCTCGTGGGAAAACCCGATGCTCTTGGGTCTTTTATACTCGGGCAATAACTGCGCCGCTTTCGTCACTTCGGCCTTCAAGAAAGCCGCGACGTCCTCGTGCCCCGCTTTCAGCAACGCGTCCGTATCAGGAACGATCTGGATATGGACCAGTTCGCCGTGCTTTTTGTTTTTCAACGGAACCCCGAACACGCACAGCTCTTTGACGTAGGGCATGGAAGTAAAATGATGTTCTAGTTCGGCTGGATGGATATTTTTACCGTTAGGCGTAACGATCAATTCTTTCAATCGTCCCGAAACATAGAGGAAACCATCCGAGTCGAGATGGCCCAAATCACCCGTGCAAAACCACCCTTCTTCATCGAGCACTTTTTCCGTCTCTTCGGCGTCCCGAAAATACCCTTTCATGACTCCGCGACCTTTCACCGTTATTTCTCCGACGCCGTTCTCCTGAGGATTCACGATACGGATGGACGTATGAGGCATGGCCTTTCCGACCGTCCCCACGCGATGATAGAGGGGCGAGTTGCTGGTGATGGCCGGAGAGGTCTCGGTCAATCCGTAACCTTCCAAGATCTGCACTCCCAGCGTATGGAAGAAACGGGCCAAACACGGATCGAGAGGGGCGCCGCCGCAAACGACGCGATTCCATCCGCCACCGAAATTATCGTGAACTTTTCGAAAGATTTTTTTCTTCAGCCACTGACGGCGGAACCCACTTTCCCCGAAGCTCTGGGCTTCCCAGCGGCGCATGGCCTTTTGAAACCATTTGGGAGCTTGTTCGCCGATCTTCTTGCGGACAGAAAGCGCGATCTTTTCCAGGAAAACAGGAACGCAGATCAAACCTTCCGGGCGTATCTCGCGGAACGATTTCAGGAGCTTCTCGCCATCGAGTTTCGGGTAAAAAGCGACGGAAGCCCCCCCGCGGAAGATGACGGACAGAACCGCCATCAGCCCGAACATATGATAGAGCGGTAAAATTGTGATCCAGCGGGAATTTTCGGTGGCCGAAGCGGATCCGGACTGCGCGTTAGACAGGATATTGTCGTGAGTTAACATGACGCCCTTGGGTTTTCCCGTCGTCCCAGAAGTATAAATGATGACCGCAAGATTTTCCGGAATGGCCGGACCTTCTTCCTCCGCGCTTAAAACAGACGCCCCATTGTCGCTGGCATTTTCCAGCTCCCGGATTCCATCGCCTAAAACGAAAACGAGACCGGGCCGGTTCATGACGAAATGCTTAAGGCGTTGCCCTTGATCCTTGAACGCCGCGCAGCTGGATTCGCTTAAGAAAGCAGCTTTAACACCAGCATGACTCATGAACCCCATCCAGTCTTGGGACGTCAAACGCGGGTCCAAAGGAACGACGACGATACCTTGGGAAAGGGCCGCAAAAAATACGGCCAACCATTCCCAGCGATTTTCCGAAATCAAGGCAATGCGATCTCCACGACGAATGCCGCAGTGAGTTAATTTTTTGGCAAGAGCCTTCGATTCACGAAGTACTTTTCCATAGGAAACGTCCGAACGTTGATATTCTTCTGTGTATTGGTGGATCAGGGAGTGATCCTGGTATCGTCTAGCAACCTCTTGAAAAGACTCGAACAAATTAGGCATGAGATCTCCCTTTTCTGTCGTAGATAAGGACAACTGGGAACAGTTATATAGCAAAAATTATCCAATTGTTAGTATATTTATTTGATAACACTCATTTTTCGGACCTAATACTCTTTAAGTTGCCAATATTAATAATAATATTGAGGTTAAAAAACACTCTGTTGAACAAAAAGGTGTCCCCGTGGGTAAAATTTTAGGGGAGTCATTTTAAACGGGATAATTTACCCTTTACCAAGACAGGGTCGATTTGGCGGGCATACCGAGAAGTTTGAGGCGAAAAGGAGGGGCTAGAGGGCCCCTCTCTTTAAAACTGACTTTATAAAACCGGGACCACTGATCCAAATAAGGATAGGTCTCTCTTTCGAATTGCGTGACGGGGATTCGCTCGAAAATGGTGGCGGGAAGGACGCGGCCGTCGGACGTTTCCAAAGCCATCCTCCACAGGCCTTCATCCTTGCCGACGTCGGTCCATTTGGAAGAGCCCGCGTAAATGGAAACTAAAAATACCGCCTGACCGACTTCTTCGTCGTCACGAACGCGTTGATTGATGTCCTGATCGGCCAACTCGAATCTTTCTTTCAAAAACTGACGGCGGGACATGCGCACTTCATCCGACAAGTAGGCAGCTTTCCACACAAGCCGTGCTTCGAAATTATCCATGACGAAGACGTTTTGAGAACGCGTCCATTTTTTTAAAATCCGCTCATACTCGGGCATCGACCAGGCGGGAGGCACAAATACGGCACTCAACATCAGAATCAAGGCAGAGGCTTTCAAAAATCGATGAGTTCGCATGGTTTTCGAATCTTTCTTTTAAGAATTTCTAGAGCACCAAAAAAGGAAACCGTTGACCATTTTGGATGAAACCTTATCATTCATCGATTATCAACAGATCATTTTTCGAAACCATTGCCATCATAAGGACAAACCATGACCGAATTGCCCGCGCTTGCAAAAACTCCCGAACCCGCGAAGACCTACTCCCAAAAAGCCTGTGACATCTGCCCCGAGGACCGCATCCAGATCGGGATCAATTTCTCCGAGATTCCGATGTGGCGGCAGCTGTTGGCCATACCTTTCATCTACGTACCGATCATCGTGACGATGCCGTTCACGGTTCTGGGATTGCTGTTCACGCGCTGGCACTTCCTCATCCTCGGCGCGAAAAACCTGAAAACCTACAAACACTTCCTCCCGAAGAAGTCCTCTTTCCGTTATCCGACGCGCGAAAGCTACATCACGATCGAGAAAAGCTCTTTTTGGAACCTTCACGTGCGCATCAAGGCGTTCTGGTATTTCAACTGCACTTGGTATTGCCCTTACAGCGTCGCCCTCTTCGAATACATGACCTACTTGGTCAAGGCCGTGGAAAATTGGTGGTGTCCCTTCTTCCACGAGAAAAAATCGGATTACGCCGACGCTCCAATGGACCGATCTTACTGGCACACGTACATGGGATGGAAAAAGAAACTTCACAAAGACGACGAGGATTGCGCCATTTGGAACGATAAATCGTCTAAAATCAAAAAGGAGCCGTCATGAACCGAGGAGAAGCATACGAAAAGGTTGTTCAAATCCTAAGTCCCTTCGCCAAGAATAAAAAAGGATTGGAAACCATTTCCGATAAATCACGACTCACCCAGGATCTCGGCATCAATTCGGCCCGGATGCTGGACATCGTCTCGGGCCTAGAAGAGACTTTCGGCGTCGAGATCGAGGACGAAGTGGCCGATCAAATGGATACGGTAGGCAAAATGGTCGAGCTTCTCCTCCCGAAAATACCCGCTTAAGACATGCTCTGCGTCGGCAATGACATCGTCGACTTGTCCTCGGAAGATGCCTCAGGAAAGCAAAACGATATCCGTTTTCTGAAGAAAATACTGAACGCCGAAGAGTCTAAGGATTTCAACGAAGCCTCCGATAAATTTCGGGCTCTCTGGCAGCTTTGGACCGCCAAAGAAACAGGTTATAAGATCGGAAAGAAACTCAATGCCGACCTCGTCTTCTCTCCCAAAAAATTCAAGGTATCTTTGACCTCCGGACATGTCGCCTGGGAAGAAAACCTGGTTTACGTGCGCTGGGAGAAGCGCGCTGATTATCTTTACTGCATCGGAACGAACGCAAATACGCCTGAAGGCATCGAACGGTGTGTCTCTCAAATCGCCTTTTACGATCCGCTGCCTGAAGACGCAGAAGCTCAAGCGGGACGCGGTGACTTTTCGGATCGCGAGCAGGAATCCATTTTTTCGGGCGAGTCGGCAGCCGTCCGAAAGCTCGCCAAATCCCTCCTTTCGGAATCGGGGCTGACGAACGTCGAAATCGTCCGCCCGCCTTTAAAAGACCGCTTCGGTCCACCGCAGGTCTTTGCGAACGGATGTCTTTCATCGTATGATCTCAGCTTAAGCCATCATGGCCGTTATGTGGCGGCGGCCTTTATCAAAAAATGAATTTCTCATGACGACACAAACGCTGACCGAAACGGTTCCGGAATTACTGCAAAAAGCCGTTAGGGAATACCCTCAGGGAGTGTTTTTAAAAATCCTGGATACCAACGAACCTGAGAAAGCGGTCGTTTCCTGGTCTTTCCAAGATTTACAGATCAAAGTAAGAAAAACCGTACGCGGCCTAGAGTCTCTCGGCATCACGAAAGGATCGAGGCTGACCCTCTTGGCCGAGAATTCACCGGAATGGCAGGTTATCGCGATCGCCGCGCAAACTTTGGGTCTGGAGGTCGTAGGGCTTTTGTCCGCTCTGGGCGAAGCCGACGTGGCCAACATCCTCCCGCGCGTCTCTCCTGAAATCATCGTCGTCTCGTCTCAAGAACAGCGGGATAAAGTCGAAAAAATCCGCGACCGCTTGCCTTCATTGAAATGTTTGATCCTTTTGGCAGAAGACGCTTCCGACTCTCCGCGATCGGACGTGTTGCGCTATGCCCAACTCATCCAGCAGGAACCGCTCCCCGAAGCGGAGTTCGCCGAACTCGTGGCCCGCGTCTCTTCCACCGATCCTTTCATGATGATTTTTACGAGCGGAACTTCGGGCCACTTCAAAGGTGTCCATTTGACCCAAGCCTCTTTCGTCGATTCACTGGAGGCTGGGGCTGCGAGCTTGAACCTGTCACGCAACGACTGTGGATTGTTGATGCTTCCTTTCGGCCATATCGCGGGCCAATGCATTTTCTACATCGCCCTGAAGACGCAAAGCTCCCTAGTCTTCTGTCCCAATCGAAAAGCCATGGCGCGCGCCTTTTCCTTGGGACCGACTTATTGTCTGCTCGTCCCTTTCTTCTGGGTACGCGTCCATCGCGAGGCCTTCGCGAATATCCGCCGCTATTCCTGGCCCGTTCACCGCTTCATACGTTACCTGATCGCCGCTGCCATCCGCGTGGGCAAACGACAAGGCAACACTTTCGACCGCGCGATGGCTTGGATGGCATCACGGATCGTCGGCAGAAAAATCCGGAAAAAATTGGGTGGGCGCTTAAACGTTATCATCTCCGGCGGGGCTCCCATCGATACCGGCATGATCAGCTTTTTTCGCGGACTGGGATTCGACTTCCTTAATTACTACGGCATGAGTGAGACCAGCGGCACGATCGCCCTCGAGTCCGTACTCGATCGCCGCAAAAAAATCGGGAATACCGGAAAACCCTGGAAGTCCTTGGAGATCAAGATCTCTGAAGAGGGCGAAATCTTGGTACGCGGGAAGACACTTTTTTCAGGCTATCTCGACGAAAAAGACACCACCGAATCTTTGACGCCCGAAGGTTTTTTCCGGACGGGAGATCTAGGCTTTCTAGACCAAGAAGGTCGTCTTTCCGTGACGGGACGCAAAAAACACCTCATCGTCCTCAACACCGGCGAAAAAGTTTCCTCGGAAACCGTCGAACAGGAAGTCATCGCGGCCCTCCAGGTCGAAAACGCGGTATTGCTGGGAAATCAGGAAGCTTACGTGGGCGCCGCACTCTTCGTGGCGAAAGACGTCGTAGCGCGCATGGAAAAAGAACTTGGGAGCATGACCGGCATCGAGAAACATTTCATGAAAAAAATCCATCAGAGCCTCGGAGGACTGGCGGACTTTTCGATTCCCGAACGCGTGTTCATCGTCCCCGGCACGCCCGCCGATTATCCCGAAATCCTGACGCCCACGATGAAGATCAAAAGAAACAACTTCGAGGCAAGATTCCGTACGGAGATTGAACGCATGTTCGGACGCGGGACTATTTAAAAAGACAAACACCCTTGGGCACGACCACGGCCCCGTCCTGGTTTTTGACTTGAAAGGCCACGAGCGAAGCGGAGGGCATTTTGACCGCATCGGCGTTTTGCCAAGGAATTTCGCCTTCAGGCACCTTCCACGTTTGAATTTTCAGTGCGTCTTTTTCCAGGACCTTTTCTCGGAAATAAAAACTGATCCTGCCCAAACGGCTGGAGTCACCGCCCAGCAGCCCGTTGATCATCATCCGCGAAATCAGCGACGTCAGACACGTGCCCTGCATGAACTTTCCGCTGTAGCCGAACAATCGCGAAATGAAAGAGAGGTAGTGGAACGGATTGTAGTCGCCCGCTATTTTCGAATACCTCGAAATCTGCCCCGCCGGAACGGCGCAAACCTCAAGGTCCGTCACTTGCGCGGGATCCGGCGCCTTCGAAAGCTGGTCTTCGCGCCTCAGATCCTTCATGCCCGAAAAAGACTTGCCGGGCTCACGGATGTAAAAAGAAGAATAGTCCTTATACAGCGACTCTCCCGACTCCGAAAATCCATCGGACTGCACCACCAGCACCTGCCCGCCTTTTTTGTCGACGATGTCTTTGACGAAAGAGACGGAATAAATCCTCTCACCGCCACGGATCGACCGGAAAAAATCGGTTTCCTGCCCCACCACCATGAGGTTCGAGAAATCCATGCCGAGGTTTTTGTCGGAAAACAAACGGAAGAGCGAATACATGGTGGGAACGATGTCGAACATGGGAGGCGCGACCGGCTCGGGCCCGTAATACGCCAGATTTTCGTCCCCGATGGCCTTGGCGAAGAGCGCAATCTTCGCGGGCGTCGCGCAAATGGTTTTACCGCGGTAAGTCTTCCCGATCAGGGCCGCATTCATCTTCGTTCTTTTACCGGAAATTTTCTGCGTGATGCCGCGAAAAAAAAGACGACCCGTGTCCCGGATCAAAGGAAACTGTTCGAGATAGAGGGAAGTTTGAACGCCCATCGTTTCAAACTACGTGAAAACGGACTTGGGACGCCAGATGTTTATTGAACGCCTCGTAAGATCCGCGGATGATCTTGCGCTAAAAGCGCTGCGAAAAGATGTCCTAAGATCCCCGAAAATTTTTCACCGTGAGTCACGAGCGTATTTCCGTTACCGGCCTGGAAAAGAAAATAATGCTCTCCGCGAAAACCGGGAAACCGCCCGACCCATCGAACCTCCTTCAAGGGCCGGTATTCTAGGATCTCCACGGGCACGGTGACGGGAAAGGTCCAAGGGAAATGCACGTTCAACTTGAAGCGATTGCCGACGGCGTAAGCAGGGTCCGAAACGGGCTTGAAAGCACGGTAACCCTTCCACAAAAACGGATCGTGAAACGCTTTCCAGACTTCTGGTGCGGGGGCTTGGATCCAAAGATGCGTTTGAATTTCTTTCATAAAAAATTTTCGATTTAGGGAAGCCATCCTTTTTTCCGGTAATGGGCGTGAAGGAGCTTTTCGGAGAACTTAGGCGCCAACGCCGTCAGTACGCGGTAGAAAGAATTGAACGCAGTCACGTATTCGTAGTTTTTCCCCTTCTCGCAGGCGTCCAGGATTTTACGCGCCACCGCGGCGGGACTTAAGAGCGTTCCTTCGGTCGTCGAAAAAGGCTTCGGCCCCGTGGACGGCGAGCGGCTCGAAAGTTCGGTCCGCGTCACGCCGGGATAGGCCTGGAGGACCCGGATCCCGCTCGATTTGAGCTCCAGCCGCAAGGCTTCGGCCCATCCGTTCAAGGCCGATTTCGCGGCGCAGTACGCGCCCAACAAGGGCAACCCATGCCACACGGCGCCGGAAAGGACGACGGCCACGGCGGCATCGCCGCTTTTTCGGAGTTTGGGCAAAAGTTTCCGGGTCAGGCTTAACACCGAAAAATAATCGAGCTCGAAAATGCGTCTCAGCTCGCTCTCATTCGAAACCGCGAACGGCTCATACAGGATCGAGGCCGCGTTGTGGATGATCACGTCCAGGTCGCCGACGCGCTCGACGAGCCGGGCTATCTCGGCATCCTTGGTCAAATCGCAGCGTACGTAGTCGCAGTTCACCGGACTCGAGGACAATTCGTTTGAAAGCGCCTGGAGTCGCGCTTCATCACGGGCGACTAAAATCAGCTTCGCTTTTCGTAGCACCGCTTCCCGCGCGAGCGCCTCGCCGATCCCGCGCGAAGCTCCCGTGATCAGGATCGTTCGTCCTTGGAGAGGATGTTTTTTGAGAAAACTCAAGAGACTTGCGCCTTTCGGGACGGGTCGCGATACCGATTCACGATCGTCTCCGGATCTTCCTCGACGATGTGAACGATCTTCTTCCCGTCGGCGGCGGAGAGGTACTCCACCCGGCCCTGAGGCACGTAACTTTCGACGGTCACGTAGCCCTTATCCATGTAGTCCAAGATAGTCTGAAAAGGCCGCGTCCCCGATGCCCATTTTTCCACGATCACGTTTCCGTGTCCGGGCAGGATGGTGAAAACCACTTTTCTGGGATCATCGGGATTTTGCAACGCTTCCGATTTCGCGAACGCCCCTTCCACGGCCCAAGCTTGGGCTTCGGTCGCGCAGGTCACGATGTAGTCATAATAAGGCCCGTCGACCGGCACGAACTCGACATAGCGCGGATCATAGGACGCGATGCCCCGATGCCCATGCAATTTGGCGCGCACGACGGGAGCTTTCGACGATGAAGTTTCGGACGGAATCACTTGGGGCAACGTCCGATCCATCATCATCAACTCCACCGCCTCGACCGACGGCGGATGGTTCGGGACGCCCTGTCGATGACGGATGACGGCGCCGGAGCGGTCTTCTTTGATGCCTGAAATGATCGCGAGGTCTTCCTCCGTAATATTACCTTTATGCACCGGGACGGCACTACCGGTGACGGTCGCGATGAGCGCTTCCAGCTTCACGTCCCACGCACCGAAACATCCTTCGCTGTATTGGCGCGACATCATCGAATCGAGCGGGAAAAAATCGGGAATTTCGACGTAGCGTTCGAGATGGGCGGGTTCCGTGAAAAACCCGCGTTTCCCCAGCTCGCGCGAGGCGTCGCACATGGCGGCCGGAGTCGGCAGCCCTTCCCAGACGGACGAACTCACCATCGTCTTTTCGACTTCATGGTCTTTCAACTCTCTCGTACTCGCCGTGGTCACCATCCGTAAGACGACGTCTTCGTAGAATTCATCCAAATCCTTGCCTTCGGTGTAGGGAAAGGACCCGACGAGATCGAAATGATAGGCAACCATCGGATTTTCGTCACCCACGAAGAGCACGATGCGGTGGCATTTCGTTTGGGCCTGGATCAACCTCTCCAGCACCATCAACGGCCCCCCGCGACGTCCCTGTGAATGCAGTTCTTTGTACGCTTCGGGCGCCAGTCCGGCGAATTCATAATCCTTTCTTTTTGAAACGCTTCAATGGAGCCAGCGAAACTTTCCGATGCGAATACGACTTGGACGGCGGCATGTTTCAAAGCCCGGCTTAAATCCGATGACTGAGACTGGGGATCCAGCGGAACGGCGATCAATCCCAAAGAAACCGCGGCGAAATAGCAGACCATCCACTCATATCGATTCTCGGATAAGATGGCGACCGTCTGCCCTTCGGATAAACCTAAGGTCGAGAGGTAGATAGAGACGGCTTCAATCTCGTCCAACATTTTCCCGTAAGTGACACTTGAATGTTTTTTTCCTTCGACTTGAATGATCGCTATGTCTTCTCGGCGCTCCAAAGATCGTGCTCGGAATTCGGCATAAATACTTTGACCCATTCGCAGCCTCCCGACGTAGAAAGCATCGTTAAAGGAACGAAATTTCGGTGTATTTCTTCCCGACGGTTGTAGCGATTAGATGCGGGATGAAACACGTGAGGACAAATTATAGGCCTGTCGGGGCTATTTTGGATAAAATTTATTTTATTTTTTGGAGTAAAACTGGCCCGATTTAAGCAATGGAAGAATTTATTGAATCAAACCGTGAAGTTAGGAGGCAGAAATCATAGCGATCGCATGACGTGACAAGAGCTGATTGAACTCCTCGTAGGACCGCCGAATGATTTTCCGCAAGACGAACCCGAAAACGTGACCAAAGGCCCCCCAAAACTTATCGCAATGAATCAAGAGGGTATGGCCTTCCGGAGTATCCACGAATTGAAAGGAATGCTCCCCCCGAAATAGGGGAAGCTTGTTCGCCCAGCGTATTTCTTTTTCGGGATCTGCGACGATGATTGTGGCGTCGACGAGCGACGGCGGCGTTCGAGGGAAATGGACTCTTAAGGGGATTATTTGGTCTTGTTCGAACGTCACGTTTGGATCCACAGGTCGAAAGGCTTTGCTTTCCTCCCACAAAGCCGCCGTGTGGAAGGCGCGCCAAACCGCGCTTCTCGGAGCCGGAATCACGATCTGAGTTTTTATTTCCTGCATCTAAAGTCTCTTCAGAATCCACAATTCCATGTCCCGGAAGACTTGGTTGCGGCCGACTTCGTTGAAAATTTCGTGATAGAGGTCGTCGTAGATGCGGTAGGATTTGTCACGGATCGGGATCTTCGAGTAAAATTCGCGCGTGGCGTCGGGACAGCAGATCACGTCGCCGCCGCCGTGCATGAGGAAGACGGGCACGCGGAATTTTTCGGCGACCTTCATGATGTCCATGAGGTTTTCGAGGATTAAGTCCGCCAGACGCAAGGTGATCGCCCGCTGGACTTTCGGATCGGACTTATAAGCTTCGATGACTTTGCGGTCGCGGGAGACGGATGCCGGATCCAAAGAATTTCCGAAAGTGACCTTCGGCAAAAGACGCGAGAGCACGGGCGCCGCGAGTCTCTGAAGAAACGGAATCGGCATGCGAAGGCGCAAATTCGGCGAAGACACGACGATGCCGTTGATCGTCTTCGGGTAGCGCGACCCATAATTCAAGACGAGCTGGCCACCGAAACTATGTCCCACCAGGAAAACTTTACGGCGTTTCTGTTCTTTTTTCACCATCTCCAGAAAGAGCCGGATATCTTCCATCAGCTGGTCGAAATTGTCCGCGTAAGACCGGCGACCGCCGGACTCACCGTGCCCGCGCAAATCCATGGCGTAGACGATGTAGCCTTGCTTCGTGAAATATTCGACGGGGTATTGGTAACGCCCCGAATGTTCAGCCATGCCGTGGATGAAGACTAAGACTGCAGGCTTCAGATAACGCCCGTGACGGTTGCTTTTTTCGGGCAGGTCCGGCGACCACTTCTGATAGAAGAGCGGAAGTGCGCCCTCGCCTTTGAAATTTCCGGTGCGGTGAGTGACGGAGAAGGAAGACATCAGCCGAAAAACCCTTTCTTCTTGGACTTCTCTTTATTCTTTTCTTTGCCCTTATCGCCCGAAAGCGAGGAAAACTCACGTAAAAGTTCTTCTTGGCGCGCATTTAAATTTTTCGGGGTTTTTACGATGAGACGCACGACGTGGTCGCCGCGTTTGGATTTTGATTTTAATTCCGGAACGCCGGCGGATTCGATGATGACTGTATCCCCGGAATCCGTACCCTTTGGCACGCGGATCTTGGAAGAGCCGTCCAAGGTCTCGACTTCGATCTCTCCGCCCAAGGCGGCCGTCACGAAAGAAACGGATTCTTCCGTATAAATGGAACTGCCGTCGCGTTCGAATTTTTCATGAGGATGCACGCGAATCAACACGTAAAGATCGCCGGGACCTCCGCCCTCTCCCGCTTCCCCTTCGCCCTGAAGCACCAAGCGAATACCGTCGTCGACTCCGGGCGGGACTTTGACCTTAATCTCTTTATGCTTCAGGACTCGGCCCTGCCCGCGGCAGTCACGGCACGGATCCGAAATGATCGAGCCCGCGCCCTGGCATTCGGGACACGTGCTCGCGATGGTGAAAAATCCTTGGCTGCGGCCGACCTGGCCAGCCCCGCCGCAATAAGTGCATTTCTTGCGTTCGCTACCGGTCCGCATACCGTTGCCCTGACAGGTGGCGCAAGATTCCTGGCGCTGGATTTCGACCGTACGCTCCAAGCCGAAACAGGCTTCTTCGAAGGCGAGCTCTATTTGGACGGAAAGATCCCGGCCCCGTCGCGCGCGCGAACGCCCGCCCCGGCCCGAACTGAACCCGAAGAAATCCTCGAAGACGTCGCCGAAGGACGAGAAAATATCCTCTGAAAAAGGCTGCCCTCCGCCACCACCGAAAGCCGCATGGCCGAAACGGTCATAGAGCGCCTTTTTTTCCGGGTCGGATAAAACTTCGTAAGCGTGGGCGGCTTCTTTGAACTTTTCTTCGTATTCGGCGTTCCCGGGATTGTGGTCGGGATGGTATTTCAGCGCGAGCTGGCGGTAGGCCTTCTTGATCTCATCGGCGCCGGCGTTTTTAGCGACGCCTAAGACCTCGTAACAATCTCTTTGGCTTTGGGAAGACACGCGCCCTACATTAAACATGGATATTTCTTTGTCAATTTGGACTTCGGCCCCTTGACACTCCGGGAGGGGTGTTTACCTTGCGGGAAGTATAAATTTATAAATTCTTAAGGAGATTGTATGGCTAAAATTATCGGTATCGACCTGGGCACGACGAACTCCGTCGTCGCGGTCATGGAAGGCAGCGAGCCCAAGGTCATCGTCAACGAAGAAGGCGCGCGACTGACCCCCTCGGTCGTGGCGTTTACGAAAGACGGCGACGTCTTGGTCGGCCAGATCGCCAAGCGCCAGGCCGTCACCAACCCCGAAAATACGATTTACTCCATCAAGCGCTTCATGGGCCGCAAGGAGTCCGAGGTCAAAGACGAAGAGAAGATGGTGCCCTATAAAGTCGTCCCCGCGGACAACGGCGATGCCCTGGTCTCTGCTCCGAACACGGGCAAGACTTACAGTCCGCCGGAGCTTTCGGCCAAAATCCTGATGAAGCTTAAAAAAGCCGCCGAATCCTATCTCGGCGAAAAAGTCTCGCAGGCCGTCATCACGGTGCCGGCGTATTTCAACGACAGTCAACGCCAAGCCACCAAGGACGCGGGTAAGATCGCGGGCCTCGAGGTCTTGCGCATCGTGAACGAACCCACGGCCTCCGCTCTCGCTTACGGGCTTGATAAGAAGAAAGACGAAACCATCGCGGTCTATGACTTCGGCGGCGGTACTTTCGATATTTCCATCCTCGAAGTCGGAGACAACGTCGTCGAAGTCATCTCGACCAACGGCGACACGCACTTGGGCGGCGACAACGTCGACCAACGCATCATCGAATACTTGATCGCCGAATTCAAAAAAGACCAGGGCATCGACGTCTCGAAGGACAAAATGGTCCTGCAGCGCCTGCGTGAAGCGGCCGAAAAAGCGAAGATCGAGCTCTCGGGCGTCTTAGAGACGGAAATCAACCTGCCCTTCCTAACCGCCGACGCCTCCGGTCCGAAACACATGGCGATGAAGCTGACCCGCGCCAAGCTCGAAGCTCTTTGCGAAGACATTTTCATGAAGACGCTCGAGCCTTTGAAAAAGGCCCTGGCCGACGCGAAGCTCCAACCCTCCGACATCGACGAAGTGGTCTTGGTCGGCGGATCGACGCGCATCCCGCGCGTGCAGGAAGAAGTCAAAAAATTCTTCGGGAAAGAGCCCCATAAAGGCGTGAACCCCGACGAAGTCGTGGCCTTGGGCGCGGCGGTGCAAGCCGGCATCTTGGGCGGCGACGTGCGCGACGTCCTCCTGCTCGACGTGACGCCTTTGACCCTCGGTATCGAGACTTTGGGCGGCGTGATGACGAAGCTGATCGAACGCAATACAACAATCCCGACCAAGAAGAGCCAGGTCTTCTCGACCGCCGCCGACAGCCAGACGTCCGTGGAAATCCACGTGCTTCAAGGTGAACGCGAAATGTCGAAAGACAACCGCACGCTCGGTCATTTCGTGTTGGACGGCATCCCGCCGGCACCGCGCGGAGTGCCCCAAGTCGAGGTCACGTTCGACCTGGATGCGAACGGCATCTTAAACGTCTCCGCAAAAGACATGGCGACAAACAAGAAACAAAACATCACGATCACGGCCTCTAGCGGCCTGTCGAAGGACGACATCGACAAGCTCGTTAAAGACGCGCAGTCGCACGAGTCCGAAGACAAAAAACGCCGCGAGGAAATAGAGATCAAGAACCAAACCGATTCTCTGGTCTACGCGACCGAAAAACTCGTGAAGGAAAACCGCGAGAAAGTCCCGGTCAAGATCGTGAACGAAGTGGAAACCGCCCTCGAGGCCTGCAAGCAGGCCATCAAGGACAACGACGCCGACGCGATCAAGAAGACGTCGGAAGCTTTGGTCCAAGCCTCTCACAAGATGTCCGAGGAAATGTACAAAGCGGCGCCGAAGTCCGAAGGCGCTGATGGCGCCTCGCCCGGTGAAGGCGACGCGAACGCCGGCAAGAAGAAAGACGACGCCATCGACGCGGAGTTCGAGGAAGCCAAGGAATAACGCTCCTCTTTGACATCCGATCCGTCCTCTCTTAAAGAACGGCGCCTATGCTTTATAAGCTAGGCGCCGTTTCTTATTTGAACGCGCTGCCGTTGATTCACTATCTGAAAGAATGCCCGCGGCTGGAACCGCCCGCGGCGCTCGCGCGCCTTTTGAAGATCGGCGAGGTCGACATCGCGACCGCGCCGGTGGCCGTCTTGTTCGAAAATCCTCACTACACGCTGGTCCCCGGCGCCTGCATCGGATCGAACGGCCCCGTCGGTAGCGTCAAAGTCTTCTTCTCCGAACCCGGCGTCACGCTCGCCAACCTTCAGAATGTCTATCTCGATCTCGAGTCCAAGACGTCCGCCCTTCTTTTGAAAGTATTGCTGAAATTCAAATACGGCCGTAATTTGGACGAAATCACGTTTTTTCATCCGATTCCGCCACGCCAGTGCCAGGCAAAACTTCTGATCGGGGATAAGGCGATGAAGGAACTGCCGGTCCATCCGCCCGCGGATTTAGGACAGGAATGGACGTCGTGGACGGGGCTGCCGTTCGTCTTCGCGGCCTGGATCAGCCGACTGCCCGAAGTCAGTGAACGTGCGATCTCCGAGTTGCAAGAGGCGCGCGATCAAGGTTTAAAGAACATCCGGAGCGTGATCCCCGAAAAATCCGTTTTCCCCTTCGAAACCATCTCCACATACCTGGAAAAATTAGTCTACGTCCTGGGGCCCAAGGAAATGGAAGGATTGAATCTCTTCCGCGATTACGTGCAGCGCGGCGGATTTTTGCAAGAACCCAAGAGCCAATATGCCACCGCCTGAGGAATTACAGCGCTGCCGCGAGGAATTTCCGGACATCCCTTTCGAAGCGATCCTGAAAACCGATTTGCTGCGCTTAGGGCTGTCGTTTTCGCGCGAGGCCTTGGAGGTTTGTCGCAGCGCCAAACCGAAATCCTATTTCATTTTTTCCTTCGACCGAGCGGCGGCCTCCGAACTATCCGAAGCGGAAAAACGCGCCGCCCCCGAAGAGATTGCCTTGATCGGCGGCCCTGAAGGGTTGAAGCGCACGATCGTTTCGGTACGCGTGAACCCGAAATCTCCCTACTGCGTGAAAACCTCACCCTCCGGCTCCCTCTCCTTAATAAAGAGAGGGAGTGAGAAAATCGAACCACTCGCGGACATCTTGTTACCCGAATTTCCCGCTTACTACGGCGTCCCGCTCGCGAGCGGCAAGCCGGTCGCTGACATCGCGCCCACCATCGAATGGGGTTACTTGATCTATCTGACGGCGTTCCGGCTCTGCCAGTATTTCGGGGCCGAAGAAGAATGCGTCTTCTGCGACATCAACCACAACTACCGCCAACAAAAACATGAAGGCCGCCCTTATACCGGCGTCAAATCGATCGAAGAGATCTTGGAAGCGTTGGCTATCATCGATCGGACCGACGCGAAGGCGTTGAGTCACGCTTATACGGTCACCGGCGGCAGCGTGACGAATCACTTGGGCGGTTTGAAAGAAGCCGAATTCTACGCGCAGTATGCGCGGGCGATCGAGGCGAAATTTCCCCGACGCTGGATCGGAAAGGCCGTGGTTCAGGCCCTACCTAAAGACGAAGTGAAGATCCTGAAAGACGCCGGCTACACGATCTATCATCCGAACTACGAAGTCTGGGACAAACGTCTTTTCGAAGTTCTCTGCCCCGGCAAATCCCGTTACGTCGGCCGCGACGAATGGATACACCGCATCATCGACGCCGCAGAAATCTTCGGGCCTCAACACGTAATCCCGAATTTCGTAGCCGGCATCGAGATGTCGAAGCCGCACGGGTTCACGGACGAAAGAGAAGCCGTCGCCTCGACCGCCGAAGGTTTGGAATTTTTCATGTCGCGCGGCATCTGTCCGAGGTTCACGGTCTGGTGCGTGGAGCCGAACACGGAGCTCGCCAAAACGAACGACGACCCTCCGGCCTTAACTTATTATGTGCGCTTGCTGCGGGCCTACCGCGAGATTTTTCGGAAACACAAACTCCCCATTCCTCCGGGCTACGGCGAAGCGGGCTTAGGCAAAGCAGTTTTTTCCGTGAGTGCTTTTATGGACGTTTTATAACTTCAACGGTTCCCGTTTGACCGGTTCGATGCCGACGGCGCGGACCCACTCCAAGACTTTGTCGACGTTTCTTTCGATTTTTGCACCCGCGAGTTGGGTGACTTGATCTTCCAACGGTATGTCGAAATCATGGGCGCCGCAAAGCAGGGCTTTCGGCCCTTGATCGTGCTGAGTCAACACCGAGGCGCGGATGATCGGGATATTGTCCAAGAAAAGCCGGCTCACAGCGACGGCATCCAAGTATTCTTCGTTGTCCACGCGACGACCGGCCAACGTCGTGTGGTCCGGTTGGTACGTCCAAAGCAAGAAGCTCGCGAAACCGCCGGTCTTATCCTGAAGGTCGCGGATGTGGCGTAAATGTTCCAAACGGTCTTCCCACGTCTCCCCGAACCCGATCACCATCGTGGCCGTCGTCCCGAAACCGAGCCTCTGCGCCGTCTCCATGCCGTCCAAATACTCCTTCACGGAATATTTTTTAGGCGACAGCTTCTCACGCCAAGCATCGGTCAGGATTTCCGCACCGCCGCCGGGAATCCAGCGCAAGCCCGCTTCTTTTAGGCGCATTAACGCCTCTTCGAGCGAGATGCGCGAACGCCGTGCCGTAAAAATCACCTCGACGATCGTGGGCCCGTAGATTTCGATGCGGTCTTGATAGCGCTCCCGCACGCTGCGAAAAAAATGCTCGTAGTCGGAGATTTCAAGCTTGGGATTGAACCCGCCTTCCATGGCCACCAGCGACCCGCCCGCGGCGATCAGTTCGTCGAGTTTCACGAAAATCTGCTCCGGCGTTAGCACGTACGCGTCTTTGTCACCCGGCCTGCGGTAAAAGGCGCAGTAAGAACAATCCGCCACGCAGACGTTCGTGTAACTCACGATGCGCATCACGAGGTAAGAGGCTTGGTTCGCGGGATAATGGCGGCAGCGGACCTCATGCGCGGCAGCGCGCAAAGAAGCTCTATCGCTCAACAGTTTTCGCAGGTCGTTTTCGAGAAGTCGGGACGACGTCATGTCGCGTCCCTTAACGCCTTCGGGGCGCGAGGTCGAGACTTGTTGCGGGAACTACTTCATTTTTGGGAAGGTCCAGCATCCATGGTGTATCCGGCGCGGCACAGGATTCGGCGATTGACCGCGACGTTCCGCGCTAAAATGCGGTGCATGGGTTCACCGGGACAGTCCTCCGGCTTGATCTGGTCGCGGTAGCGCATGATGCCAGCCAAGGCGACGAAGCCGTTTTGCCCCCAGGGGGGACGATAACTGAACTCGGTATAGTTCGGCGTGACGAAACCTTTCAGATCCCGCGGAATCGACGGCTCCCCGCTGCCGCTGCTGTGGATCTTGGCGGCGTAGACGTGCACGTCGGCCTGGCTCGCCAGCGAAAGACGGAATTGCATGCCCCGCATCGGGCCCGGCGCGAGAAATTCGCCGGGATTGTGCAATGCCCCCGGATGGTTCAAATCGGAATAACGGGCGGCGAAAGGATTGCTCAGGCGCCGCGTGCCTTCGCCAAACTGGGCGATGTCACGACCCTGGGCGATTTGATCCTTCAAAGTGACGTTCAGAAAATGCTCCCGTTCTTCCCTATTCTTGCGCGACAAAAATCCTTGAGCGGTTAATTTTAAGAAATCGCCCATATAGGGAATATGCCCGAAAACGCTCTCCGCCACGATCGACGGCTTTTTCCGGTCCGGCCCCCAGAAAAGATAGCGGCTCGCGAGCACCGCCATGTAATCCATCGTATCCCCATGGGTCTGGTCGCTGACGACTCCGGGGCTGGATTCGTCCAAAGCGGCGGCGAAGTCGTTCTGTCCCGAGTCAAAAACCTGCATCGCTCCGCGGATAAGGGAAGACTCCAAAGAGAGATGGTCGGAAAGGGTCAAAATTCCGACGGGAGCGGCCAGCCGGATATGATCGAAAAATTCGGCCAAGCCCGGTATAGCCCAATCGACCGCCGCCACGTCCTCGAGTTGAGGGATCAAAGAGCGGTCTTTTTTCGCGGCTTTGATATGCGGCGCGCACGGCAGCATCGTCTCGACCAAGCGCTCCAACGACACCATCCCGGAAGGTTTGTAAGCGTGCCGGAAGCTTTGAGACTTCCACACGAACGTCAGGGGAGATTCTAGATCCTCCGCCCCCGCATGCCCGATCGACCTGAAAATATTTCGCACGATGGAATGCAAATCCCTTCCATGCATGAGAGTCCTGTAAGCGGCTTCTTCCAGTTTTTTGCGCTTGGCCGGGGTCGCGTCTTTATCGTTAGCGAGTAACCTCTGTCGGAAATCGATTTCGGCGGCGGCGTTGCGACGGAACTCATTCAAAGCGTTTTTGTATTCCCTTAAGTCGCCGCGCGAGGGCTTCCGCGCGAAAACTTTCGTTTGCAACATTAGGTCTTCGTAGAAACGAACTTCCCAAAGCATTTCCGCTTCGCAAATCTCTATCTCCAACGCATCGATACGGCGGTCGATCGCCATCTCGCGGTCGCTCAAAGCGACGTTTTGAGAGTGCGGGCTGAGATGGGCGGTCTCCGCCAGGAGCTGATCTTGTTCGTCGAGACAAGCGCGGTAACGGGTGTTGATGTCCGCGACTTTCCGACGCGTTTCATCATAAAGCTCACGCGTCTTGGATGTCACCAGGCCGAGCAATTTCCCCGCATGGCGTGCGGCCCAATCGAGATTTCGGGCATGCTCCGCGGCGAAGGCGACTTTTCTTTCCGCTTCATCCGGATGCTCCTCGAGCGCCTGGAACTCATATCGGCTCAAGGCTTGATGGAGTCTCTGTTCGGAAGGCGCATAGGAACGATGCGCGGCGGGTACCAAGCGCAAACGTGCTCCCGCGTGACCCAGAATAGTTTTAGCCAGATATCCCGCCAAACTCTGTGCGGAAGCTCCCGCCCAAGTTCGAGCGGCCTGAGGTCTCGTCACAGAAGTTTCGTCTCTTCGGACAATGGCGGAGGTGGTCATCACATTGCTTAATGGCCTTTCGAGCAGTGATGCCTCCAAACGGCCTGGCTCCCGCAGATCCCGCAAAAGGCTGACGGATTCGTGAAGCTTCAAATCGGAATCCGTTTGACCGCGGTTGATTTCCTGAAGGAGGCGATTCGCCACTTGAATGATCTCGTTAGGAGAGGCGACTTGCTCGAACCGAATCAGCCACTCGCCCACGGTCAGCGGCGGGGAGACGGCTCGCGATAAAGGCATGATAGAAGAAGAGGGGGTTATCGCAGCCATAAGTTCACCAAGGTTTGTGTTTTTTAGTTTTTTTTATCGTGCGCGAGACCTCTGCCAGCAGGCTCCAGAGCTCTACCTCAACATCCCGTCCTTTCGACGCGTCCGCGATCACACACAGGAGTCGCTCTTGAAACTTGCGCCTCTGCTGATTGGGATTTTTCGTATGCACGGAGCGGATGCGGTCGGCGATGATGTAATAAATTTCATTGTCACGGGCCAATTTTTCAAAGTCTTCGCCCACTTCGGATTTCCCGGCCCAGGCCGCGACTCTCTTCCGCAAACGTTCGTTATCACCGGTCGCCTGCTTGGCCGCTTCGACGATTTTGGGGACGTACCGGTCGATGAGGGCCTGGGTTATTTTTTCATCGGCGTTGGGAGGTTCCACACGAATGACGTCGGCGATATCGAAACTGATATCGCCCGGCT
>JBPOJN010000058.1:0-21793 GCA_052033505.1 Myxococcota bacterium
GGTTCGACCTATGAGAAGAAAGCGAACGAATTCTTCTTCATCGTCTCCGAAAGCGGCGCGTCCAAGGTCGGGACTTGGCAGACGGAATCCGTAAACGTGATCGAAGACTACAAAAAAGTCTTCAAAGCAGATCCCACGAAAAAAACCGAAGGCTTCGCGATCTTGACCGACGGCAATGCGACGCACTCTCCCGCAGCCTGCGACTACGACGACTTCGCGGTTTCAGAATAGAATTTTTCTCCGACATTATTTTCAATACTTTAAAAATGAATCCCGGCGCAGCCCATCACTGAGATCTGATAATCCAATCCACCATCGAGGATGGGAACTCCGGAGCTATCGGTGTCGTCTTGAAGGAAAATAAAGTCGTTAGAAACATCCACACCCAGATAGAGGATTCCACGGTTGACCTCAAGCCCGCCGCCCACACCGAAGCCATAGCCCCAGGCGCCGATGCTGTCCGTGCTGGTCGGGGCATTGACGAAGAGAGCGTGCGCGATACCGCCCGCCTTGGCATAGGGCATAATTTTCCACCCCGCCTTTGCGGCTTGGGAGCCTGTTAAAAAACTATATTTGGCATTCAGGCGAGCGGTTAGTGCGTGCTCACGGCCGGTGCCGCTGGGGGTATTCCCGGTGGAAGTAGAATAACTGAACTGCAACTCGGGCGCGATCCAGTCGGTAATATTATGCCCGTAGGTGAAACCGAACGCGGGATCGATCGAACCGCCGAATGCGGTGTTGGCACGGATGTTCGTATCGTTGTCGAGATTCATGAAGCCGCCCATGAGGTAAAAATAAGAACCTGTGTGATTATCGGTAAAACCCGCCTGCGAAACGGCCGGCATGGAGAGCGTCAGACAGAACAACAAAACGACGATACCTTGAAGTAGAGCACGACGCATAAATCCCCCTTAGATTATAGAGAGACAACGGCGTTACGCTCAAAACATTGAGCGTAATCTTCAAACCACTCTTTTTAAGTCAGCGGATCTTCCGGCCATTTGTGTCTTGGGTATTTCCTCATCATTTCTTTTCGGACCTGAGGATAAGTATTCTTCCAAAAGCTTGTCAGATCTTTTGTGATTTGCACCGGGCGTTTGTTGGGTAAAAGAAGATGAAGGGCCAGAGGTAATCGCCCCTCCAGAATTTTGGGTCCTTCCTTCATCCCTAAAAAGTCCTGGAGGCGGGATGCCATCCACGGAGATTGGTTCCAAGTATAATGGATCGCGACGCGCCGGCCGCAGAGTATCAGCGTCTCCGGTACGAGACGGTGCAGCGCGGAAGCGATTTCATGAGGAAGGTTGTCTCGAAAACGATTTGCGAATTCCGCCGGCTTCAAATCACGGAGTGAAGTGAGGCCTCGGAGAGAACTTAAAAAAAGGGCACTCAAATCTTCCGCATTCTCCTCTTTCCGGAACTCTTTTAAAATTTTGAGCCGCGCCAATAATGTCTCAACAGGCTCTGGATCCACCTGATGGCGGAGAGCTTCCAAGAGATCCGGAACCGACAAAGTTTCGGTAATGCCGAACGCCTCCTTGAGAAGGAGCTTCGTCGCACCCTCGCGGTCGCGAGGTTCGCTGCGGTCTTCGCTTAAGATCAATTCCCCGTATTTCAAGCGCGAGATCTCGTAGACTTTTTTCAAGTCGCGATCCCAAAACAATATTTCTTCTTCTTGGAGAAGATCCCCGGATTTCACGTCCAGGAGCCAATCCGCGCGGATGGGGCACACCGTATGCACGTGGACCTGCATCCGCCCCTCTCCCTGACGGCCTCTTTCTTGGACGTCCAGCACCAGGAAATGATCGTTGTCGCGGAAGACCTGCGGAAGCGACGGCGGCAACAGGGCCGAACCCGACACCGCGAACACGAGATCTTTCGATCTTTTCGCAGCAACGCGGTCGGGAAAGCCCGCGAGGAGGCATTTCGCGATTTCTTTGTTTCCGGAACTGGGATTTTTTTTGGAAGAAGGCGACACAACGAGACGGTCGCGAAGACGGCGCACGTTAAAAGGCGGGGGTTGAGACAAGGCATCGAGGAGGTTGGTTTCGGCGATATCCCCTTCGCTGATCCAGCTGACCACGGTCGCCGCGCCTTCGGCGATACCTTGCGCTTCTCCTTCCAACATCACGCGCGCGAGCCTCGGGTGCAGAGGAAATTCCGCCATGCGTCGCCCCAAAGCGGTGACGCCCCGATCATCAATTGCACCGAGTCTTTTGAGAAGAATTTCGGCCGCAGACAGAGACGCTTCGGGAGGAGCGTCGAACCACGCAAAGTTTTCTTTGGTTATCCCTAGCGCCGCAATCGTCAGAAAAGTTTCGGAGAGGTCCGATCGCGCGATCTCGGGGACGTCATACTCAGGACGGCCCCGAAAATCGGATTCGGCGTAGAGGCGTAGGCAGTGCCCCGGCGCCGTACGCCCCGCGCGGCCCGCGCGTTGGATCGCGGAGGCCTTACTGATCGGTCGCGTCACGAGCCGCGGAATGCCGCTCCACCAAGAAAAACTCGCGCGGCGGTGCAAGCCTCCGTCGATGACCGTAGTGACGCCGTCGATCGTGAGCGACGTCTCGGCGACGTTGGTCGCGAGAATGACTTTGGGCTTAGGTGCGGGACGGAAAACTTGAGATTGTTCTTCGGGAGAAAGATCCGCGTACAACGGAAGGATTTTGACTTCATCACGGAAAGCCCCGCGCAGCGCCTCTTCGCAACGCCGGATGTCGCCCACGCCGGGCAAGAACACCAGCATATCTCCACGCCGTGACGCCAACGAAGACGCGACCGCCGACCGGACTCCATCCTCCAGACGTTCGCGCGCTCCCAGGGGCGCGTAAGACACAGTGACCGGATAAGGCTTAGCGTCGATCTTCAGCGAAGGCGCGTTCTCTAAAAAACGCGAAAGAGCCGCGGCCGACAGGGTCGCGGACATGACGATGATTTTGAGATCCGGCCGGGAGCCGGCGCGCAGCCACTGAAGATAACCCAAGGCCACGTCGGTCTGGAGGTGGCGTTCGTGAAACTCGTCTAAAATAACCGCCGCGACGCGCGGCAGCTGCGGCTCCGTCAACACTAGACGCAGAAACATGCCCTCGGTCAAAAATTTCAAACGCGTCTTAGGACCTGTCTTTTTCTCAAACCGAAAATGATAACCGACCGTCTCTCCGGCGGCTTCGCCCCGTTCTTCGGCTACGCGAAAGGCGGCCGCACGCGCTGCAATCCGGCGTGGCACGAGGACCCAGATTTCCTTTCCGGAGGTCCAAGGTTCGTCCAAAAGCGCCGCCGGCACGCGCGTCGTTTTTCCTGAACCCGGGGACGCTTCCAAGATCAAGGCGGAGTGCTCGCGTAACGTTTCGCGGATAAGCGGAATTTTTTCGTCGATGGGGAGGGACAGCAACGGCGTCGGCGAACGGAGCGTCATGGAGGGAGTCTAACGGCCGGGAGCGCGTTGACGGTAGTCCTGCTCCAAGTCGTTTAACCGAGCGGTCCATTCCGCGTTTGCGTCCAGCAAGGTACGCGCCTTCGCGATCAGACCTTCCACGTCGCCGTATTCGCCGCTCTTCAAATGCGACGAGGCGAGATGGAAATACCCAGCGCCATTAGTCGGATCGACCGTCACCGCTTCCTGAAAAAAATCCGCCGAGCGGCCGTAAAGCCCGCGCGATTCCAAACGCACGCCTTCGTCGATCAAGGCATCGGACGCCTGCCTCTCGGGCGTCACGAGATCTCCCTCTTCTGGAGCTACCTCGGGCAACATCTCCGGCGGTCGTGATTCGGCAGTGGATTCTATTTTTTTAGGGACCTTAGGCTCCTGCTTCGGGGCGCAGGAAACGACGGCGAAGCTTAAGAGAAATCCTAAAAAATATTTTTTCATGCGTCACTCCCGGCACGATTCCTGGGGAACCGCATCCTTTAAAAAAGCCTCTTCGATCGGCTCTTCCTCACAATGTTTGTCGTAAATCTTACCCGACTTGGTCGTTTTGACGAGCACAATGTTCTCGGTCGCCGTGAAATCCGACCGCGACGCGCCCGGGGGATTCACGCGTTTCATGAAGTCCACCCAGATCGGCAGAGCACCAGAGGCGCCCGAGAGGCCCGTCGTCGTCCCGTCGTCATAACCCACCCACGCAAGCGCGAGCAGGTCGGGCGTGTACCCCACGAACCAACTGTCCTTATAATCCGACGTCGTCCCCGTCTTACCCGCGGCGAGTCCCAAAAACCCCATTTTTCGCGCGCCGCCGGCGGTCCCGCGCTCGAAGACGCCTTCGAGTCCCTTGCTGGTCAGGTAAGCAATCTCGGGGGAGATGACCTTCGTCATTTTATAACCTTTTTTCTCCAAGACAATTCCGTCGCGCGTCACCACGCTCAAAATAGCGATCGGCTCGGTCCGCATGCCTTGATTCGGAAACATCGTGTAGGCACGGATGAGCTCTAGCGGCGTGACTTCAAAAGCTCCAAGGGCGAGCGAGGGATAAGGCTTCAAAGGGCTGTCTATGCCCGCATCGTGCGCGAGCTTGGCCACATTCTCCAATCCCACGTCGATAGCGAGTTTGACGGCCGCGATGTTATAACTCTGCTCTAAGGCTTCGCGAAGCGTCACCGGACCATGCTCCTGCTTGTCGTAATTCTCCGGCGTCCAATTCTTGCCCGAAACCTTGACCGAAAATTTTTCGTCTTCGATCGTGGACGCCCACGTCCAGGGTTTCTCCCGTTCCTCTTCGCCGGTCTGAAGCGCCGCCGCGTACACGAAAGGCTTGAATGCCGAACCCGGCTGCCGGTGTGCGTCGCGTACGCGGTTAAATTGACTCTCGTCGAAACTCCGTCCACCCACGAAGGCGCGGATCGCACCCGTCTGCGGTTGCACGGCGAGCAACACAGCTTCCAGCGATTTACCCTTCTCGAGATTTTTCTTAAGCTGCGGCCGGCCCTTTTCGAGATTGTCCAAGTGGGTAGATACGGCCTTTTCGGCGATGTTCTGCGCCTCCAAGTCCAGGGTCGTGAAGATGCGCAAGCCTTCCGAAGTTAAGACTTCCTCCGGATAATTTTCCTTCAACTCCCACTGGATGAAATCCACCAGAAACGGAGCCCCGAAGATTTTAGGATTCAGCGGCGGCAGCACGACTTTTTGCGCGACGGCTTCGCGGTAGTCTTCCTCCGAAATCTTTTTCTGATCGCGCATCATCCTTAGGACCAGGTTCCGGCGGTCGACGGATTTCTTCATGTTGCGGAACGGGGAATAAGCCCCTGGAAATTGGATGATGCCGGCCAGCATCGCCGATTCCGCGACGTCCAGGTCGGAGACACCCTTGCCGAAGTAATGCCGCGAGGCTTCCTCGACGCCGGTGATCGACACCGGTCCGCGTTGGCCGAAGTAAATTTCGTTTAAATACGCCTCGAGGATTTCGTCTTTCGAATAATGAAGCTCCAACAGGAACGACATCATCATCTCGTTTAATTTCCGCGACAGCGTCTTTTCGGGGGTCAGGAAAAAATTCTTCACGAGCTGCTGGGTGAGCGTACTGCCGCCCTGGCGGGCGCCCAAGTGCAACGTATCGACGACGATCGCCCTCATCACCGCGATCGGATCGACGCCGTGATGCCGGTAATAGCGCTCGTCCTCGACCGCGACGACCGCGTCGACCAGCGACTCGGGGATCTGCTCGATCGCGACGACGGTACGGTCTTCCATCTTTTCGTCGAAGATCGAAGCTATCAGCTCGGGTTCGAGCCGTACCGTTTTCAACGTCTCACCCGAATCCAAGCGCTGTAAGAAACTGATTTTTCCGTCGGCAAACGTGACTTTCAGCGGGAATCCGCCGAAATCTTCGGAAGGATAGGAAAAATTCCTCAAAAAAACCGCAAGCCCGCCCGCACTCTCGGCGTATTCCCCGAAAGATGCAACCGGCCCTTTTATTTTTTTATAGGTCCGATGATCGAGCTTCCGCGCCAGTTCCGCCGCATTCATGGCGAGACCCGGGTACAAGGTCTCCGGCGCGGCATACACGCGCGAGGGTAAATTCCACCGGTGCGCTTCGAATTTTTGCCGGATCTGCCGGTCGAGCCTCAAGAGATGTAGCCCCAAGAGGACGAGACAAACGACCAATCCGATCCCCAGCCAAGTGATTCCTCTTTTTTTACCGGCCACCCGTCACTCTTTCGTCATCTCGGATCATTTCTCAATAAAAATGACCTGGAAAATGACTTGAGTCGAAGCCCGGAGGAAGCTAAAGGCATCCCGCACTGAAGGTGGGAGGGGTGCGCGAGTGGCTTAAGCGGGCAGTTTGCTAAACTGCTGTACGGATCAAACCGTACCGAGGGTTCGAATCCCTCCTCCTCCGCAAAAAAATTAATGATCGGAAAGGAATTTTTATGAATCCACGCGTCGTTTCGTTTCACTATACCCTGACCGACGATGCCGGCCAGGTCATCGACTCTTCCGCCGGGCACGATCCGATGATGTATATGGAAGGCGCGGGCCAAATCATTCCCGGTCTCGAAAAAGAGCTGAAAAGCTTGAATCCGAAGGATAAAAAGAAGATCCACGTCATCGCCGCCGAAGCCTACGGAAATAGGGACGAACGTTTCGTGTTGAATGTCCCTCTCGACCGCCTACCTACGAAGGACCTCCAGGTCGGCATGCAATTCAAGATCGACCAAGACCCGAACAGCCCTCCGTTCACCGTGGTGCAAATCACCCCCACGGAAGCGATTCTGGACGCCAATCATCCCTTGGCCGGCGTGGATTTGAATTTTGACGTGGAAATCATCTCGATCCGCGAAGCGACCGCCGAAGAGCAGCAGCACGGCCACGCGCACGGCGGCGACGGGCATCATCACTAAAATTTTAGGCCGCTTCTTCTTTCAACCGTTCATGAATCCAGATTTTTAAAAGCGGTTGCCGGGAAACGCCGATCTTGTCGGCAATCCGATCGATTTGCTCCACAATGGATTCCGGCAAATCTAAATTGATTTTTTGCATGCGAGGTTCTCGAACGACTCCCTTCTCGCCAAACTCCTGCGAGAGATCAGCCGACTCGAGATTTTTATCCATATCCGCCGCCGTCTTATATTTTTTCCCGGAAGATTCTTTCTTCATTGGCTCTGGCCCTCCTGACCGAAATCAGTCTGATTTTTTCTTTCCTCTTGGTCCAAACGGCTAGGTAGAGTTTGCCTTCGATCCATCCGATCGTCGCACTTCGACTTTCGCCGTCTTCGGATCTCGCGATGTCCTCCACCTCAAGATGAACCGAATCCCAGATCGCCGCCGCCTTCTCAAAAGAAAGGCCGTGTTTGATCCGATTAGCCTGATCCTTTGCCGTATCCCACTCAAATTCCATACTTAATTTATACTTATTATATACTTAAAACAATCGAAAAATACTCCCCGTTTGGGTCAAAGAGCAAAGCCCAAGCCAAAGAAATAAGGGAAGAACACTAAGAAAATTAAGAGAAGGTCTTAAGTGAGCGGTTTGAAAACCACTCGGAAGGTTTGAATTTTAGACGAATGATTGACTTAGGCCTTGGACGGCATACCGAGAATGATCGAAATTAGGGCGCGCAAAACACGTTTCATAAGATCTCCCGCAAATTCCCCAGACTTAAGTGATCGACCTCCCCCAAAAAAAGGTGCTTAAATAATTTTCGAGATATCTGAAGTAGGAAAAATCGCGCTTTAGTGCACGCCCACGGGAGTGACGATCAAAACGCCGACGAGCCAAATAGCCAACGCTACGACCGTATGAAGCAAGAGACCCAGAATGCAGAAGACTTTCTTAAATCCTTTGCGGCTGGCCTGTGCCATTCCGACGATGCTTAAAGTCAGCCCGATCACATGGACAAGCGGGGCGATCAAAATCGGGAAATAAAAAATCAATACCGCCGACAATCCTCCTCCGCCGAAACCTTCCCTTTTGAAGAGCGTCCTCCAAACCCAGAAGTCGACGCAAACGACCAGCAGCCACAGCCCGCAAGACAGAAGCCCCAGAGGGGAGTGTCTTTTTTTTCCCGAAATTTCCAAAGGGGAATCCATGGCGCTCCTTTATTTTAAAGAACTAAGATCGATCACGAAGCGGTACCGCACATCGCCTTTGATCGTACGTTCATAGGCCTCGTTGATTTTTTGCGCGGGTATCACCTCAATATCCGACCCGATGCCGTGCTTCCCGCAAAAATCCAGCATCTCCTGGGTCTCCGCGATGCCGCCGATCACCGAACCCGCGAGGCTGCGGCGGCGGCCGATCAACGTAAACGGCTGTGCCTTCGGCGTCGCATCGGGAACTCCCAGCAGCACCATCGTACCGTCTCGATCCAAGAGACTCAGGTATTTTTCCCAATCCAACTCGACAGGTGCCGTATTGAGCAGCAGGTCGAACGTATTTGCCTTCGCATCCAACACCGCCGGATCGGAAGTCAGCAAAAATTGATCCGCACCCAAACGTTTCGCATCTTCTTCTTTTTTCTTGGAATGACTCAAGACGGAGACGTGCGCACCCAAGGCCTTAGCGATCTTCACGCCCATGTGTCCCAAACCGCCCAAACCAATCACACCCACGCGGGACCCAGGACCTGCCTTCCAGTGGCGGAGCGGCGAATACAGAGTTATGCCCGCGCAGAGAAGAGGCGCGGCGGCGTCCAAACTCAAATTTTCGGGGATACGTACGACGAAACCTTGATCGACCACTACCCGCGTCGCATAGCCGCCTTGGGTCGGTGTGACTCCGTCTTTTTCGAGGCTGTTGTAAGTAAAAACCGGTTTGACGCAGTATTGCTCGAGCCCCGCATTGCAATCGCGGCATTCGCCGCAGGAATTCACGAGGCAACCCACACCGACTTTATCGCCAACCCGGAAATTTTTCACGTTCGCGCCGACTTGGGAAACCACGCCCGCGATTTCGTGGCCCGGCACCATCGGAAACGTCGACTGTCCCCATTCCCCGCGCGTCTGATGGATGTCCGAGTGACAGACGCCGCAAAATTTAATGTCGATTTGTACGTCGTTCGCACCCGGCTCCCGGCGCTGGATCTCAAAAGGCACTAAAGGTTTGTCGGCGCTGAGAGCTGCAAAAGCTTTCACCATAGACGTCATAAAATCTCCTCGCGGCACTGTAGCGTTCTTCTCAAAACATCCAACCGTTATTTCAAAACGCAAAAAATCGCTTTTTTCGCCGCGGCTTTTAGGACACTCTCCCGCCATGCCGACTGAACGTGTCCTCTTCATGGGTTCCCCCGAAATCGCCGTCCCTGCTTTAGAAGCCTTACTGCGGGACGGAGAAAACATCGTCGGCGTCGTCTCCCAACCCGACCGGCCCGTCGGCCGCCATCAAATCTTGACGCCTCCGTCCGTGGCCGCCTTCGCCAAAGAAAAAAACCTGCCTCTCTTCCAGCCGGAAAAGGTCAAAAACAATCCGGAATTTTTGGAGATCATTAAAAATCTAAAACCCGACGTCGTCATCGTCGTCGCCTACGGCCGCCTGCTCCCGAAGGAATTCCTCGAAATCCCCCCGCGCGGCTGCATCAACGTTCATTTTTCCTTATTACCAAAATACCGAGGCGCCGCGCCGATGCAACGGGCGCTCATGAACGCCGAAGAAGAAACCGGCGTGACGACTTTTCTCATCGTGGAAAAACTCGATGCCGGCCCCATTTTGATGCAGAAAAAAGTCGCGATCCACGAAGAGGATACGACCGAGTTGCTCGGAAAACGGCTGACGGTCGTGGGCACGCAACTGATCCAAGAAACGCTGGCGGGATTACGCTCAGGCGACCTGAAACCCATGCCGCAAAACGACCGCGAAGTTACATTAGCACCGCCGCTCGTCAAAGAAGACGGTTTGGTCAAATGGAACGAAAAAGCCCGCTACGTCGGCGGCCAAATCCGCGGCGTCACTCCCTGGCCGGGCGCTTATACTTTTTGGAACGGCAAGAGACTGAAGATCCACCGCGCCGAAATTTTAGAGGGTAAAAGATCCGTCGAACCGGGAACGATCATGGAAGTCACCGAAGAAGGCATCGAAGTTGCGTGCTCAAACGGAGCCTTGATTCTGACCGAGCTTCAACTAGAAGGGAGCCGCCGGTTGCCGGTAAAGGATTTTTTAAAAGGTCACCCGATGGCCGTCGGTGAAAAATTATGAAACAAATCGCCCCTTCGATTCTCTCCGCCGATTTTTGTCGTCTCGGTGAAGAAATCAAAGCCGTCGAAAAAGCCGGGGCGGATTTGATTCATCTCGACGTCATGGACGGGCATTTCGTGCCTAATCTTACGATAGGCCCGATGATCGTTGAGGCCGCGCGGCGCTCGACCAAACTGCCGCTCGACACGCATCTCATGATCCAGCATCCCCAAAAATACGTCGACGACTTCGTGAAAGCCGGCTCTGACTCGGTCACGATTCATGTCGAGGTTTTTGAGGACCCGAAGGAACTGGTGAAGACGCTGGATAGGATCCGTGGACTCGGGGCGAAACCGGCGCTGTCTTTAAATCCCGCCACGCCGCTCGAATCGATCCTGCCGTATCTCCCTCACGTCGCGATGATTCTCGTCATGACCGTCAATCCCGGTTTCGGAGGCCAAGCATTCGTGCCGGAATGCCTGCCGAAAGTGACGCGACTCCGCCAAATCATCGATGAGAAGAAACTGAACGTCGCGATCGAAGTCGACGGCGGCATCAAGACGGACAATATCGCCGAAGTTTCCCGCGCGGGCGCCGATATCTTCGTCGCGGGGTCCGCGATCTTCAAAAGCCCCGATTACAAAAAGACCATCGATCTCATGAAAGAGCGTGTTTCCGCCTGATTTTTACGCGTCATACCTGCGTCATTTTTCTAGACAAGCGCGTCAGCGGGGCATAACCTTATTTTCATGATGCATTATCTTTCTATTCCTACGGTTCAAATGGGCATCGGAGGATTGGGCTATCCGGAACTTTTGTTAGTTCTCGTGATCGTGTTAGTTGTCTTCGGCGCAAGCCGCTTGCCGAATGTCGGATCTTCCCTCGGAGAAGCGATCAAAAATTTTAAAAAAGGCATGAAGTCCGAAGACTCCTCGAAGGACGATAAAGGAAAAACGGAATAACCATGGCCTCTCTCACTGGAAGCTTGCTTCAGTTGACTAGCCTCTTGGACGGACTGTCGGAGTTGGGCATCGTCAAAAAACACTTGTTGCGCGCCGGACGTGAAATCCTGATGGCGGTACAAAGCCTCTTGGGTCTGGCCGAGAATTACGCCACGGGCCTGACCGAAGGCGCCGACCGCCAGCAAGCGATCCAAAGCACGATTGGTTATGCACAGAGAATATTGCAGTCCCTGGCGGAGCAGCTCCCGAAAGGCGACGACGAAGAGTACCGCAGCCTGCACCGCAAGGTCATGAATTCGATCCTGGAAGTCTTGGAACGTGAGATCCGCAAGAATTCGAAGATGAAAGCGGAAAAATCGAAGATGAAGTCCGAAGTCTACGAAGCGATCCGTCAGGTCTTGTTGCGCCAGATGTACGAACGCGATTCCGAACCCGTCGTGGTCGAGAAAAAAACTAAAAAATAAAGAGGTGATCCATGCCCAGCTCCGCCGCAAAAAAAACCCGCGTCGTCAAACGCTACCAAAACCGAAAGCTCTATGACACGAGCTCCAGTCGCTACGTGACCCTGGACGACATCGCGACCCTGATCCGCGAGGGTGAGGACGTTCAAGTCATCGATAACCAAAACCAAGACGACTTGACCAGCGTGACGCTGACGCAGATCATTTTCGAGCAGGAAAAGAAGAAGAAGAGCCTCCTCCCGCTCGCCACGCTGCGGAACATCGTCCAGAGCGGCGGCGAAAAAATCGTCGACTTCGTGCAGACCTCCATCGAAAGCGGCGTGAGTTCCATCAGCCACGCGAAGGAAGAAGCCGAAAAATACATGGAAGAAGGCCGTCACATCATCAAGGAATTCGTCGACGACAAGCTGAAATCCACGCTCGACGCGGTCGCGGTCCTGCCCTCTTTACATTCCGAAATCCGGGGCCTCCGCAAAAAAATCGACATGCTGGAAACCAAGCTTAAGAAATACGAAGGTTAGCCTTTCAAAAGTCCCCGTGAAACATTCCCCTCTCGATCTCGCCGATCTTTTTCGGCGCCGCCTCCTCATTGTATCGGGTAAGGGAGGCGTCGGAAAGACCAGCGTGAGCTTGGCTCTGGCCCGGCTCGCGGCGGACGCAGGCAAAAAAGTCATCATCGCCGAGATCAATTCCGAAGGCCAAGCGGCCCATCTCCTGGGGCTTGAAACCTTCCCATATCAGCCTACCGCCGTCGCTCCGAATCTCTACGGCATGAACATCACGCCGCAGGAAGCCTTCGAAGAATACGTACTCATGCAGATCAAGATCAAAACTCTGTATAAAGTCGTCTTCGAAAATAAACTAGTCCGCCATTTCATCGAAGCCACGCCCGGACTGGCGGACATGGTCACCATCGGAAAAGTTTACCACCTGACGCAGTTCTACGACCTAGTCATCGTGGATGCGCCCGCGACCGGGCACGGCATCGCTCTTCTTCAAATCCCGAGCATCGTGTCGAGCGCAACGCGTATCGGCCCTCTCAAGACCGACGCGGACCGCATCGACACCTTGCTTCGAGACTCCGACAGAACGTCATTGGTCTTGGTCACGTTGCCCGAAGAAATGCCCATCGCCGAAGCCTTGGAGATGAACACGAAGCTCGAGGAAAAGACCAAGATCCCGTTGGGTCCCGTAATCCTGAATCAATTCCAGGAAACGATTTTCGACGGTTCTGAAATCGACGAGATCGAAGGTTTGAAGGACTCTTCGGTCAAAAACGTTCTCGATCTTTTTCTGTCGCAACAAGAACGCTCGAAAGTTTATTTCAAGAAATTAACCGACGAGATTTCCGACCGGCCCGTGTGGCCGCTGCCCGCGCTGTATTCTTCGTCTTTCGGGCCCGAGGAAATACAAACCCTGGCCGCGCGTCTCAAGGAGACCGCGACATGAAATCCGAAAACGTAAAAATTCTTTCGCCAGAGATTTTCGAGAAGAAAATCTTAATCTGTTGCGGCAGCGGCGGCGTGGGTAAGACCACGACCGCAGCGGCTTTAGGACTCGCGGCGGCCGATCGGGGCAAAAAAGTCATCGTTCTCACGATCGACCCGGCCAGACGCCTGGCGACCGCGCTCGGCTTAGACTCCCTGGGCAGCGCTCCCGTCAAAATCGACATTCACCCAAAAGCGAACGCAGGAAGGTCTCCTTCCGAAGAGAGCGCTTCCGCACACGGCGCATCAGATGGGGGCCGTGGGGGGAGAGCGGTATCGCCCCCCACCGCGAAAAGCGGGACGCTTTTCGCAATGATGCTGGACACGAAGCGGACCTTTGACCGGCTGATTGAGAGCTATACGAAAGACCCTAAAAAGCGCGAAGCCATCTTCAAAAATAAGCTCTACCAACACATGTCCAACATGATCGCGGGCTCCCAGGAATACATGGCGATGGAAAAAATCCACGAGCTCTTCCAAAAAGACAAATACGACCTGATGATCTTGGATACGCCGCCCACACGCCACGCGCTGGACTTTCTCGACGCCCCTAAAAAGATGATGCACATCACGGGAAACAGCTTGCTTGATTGGTTTTTGAAACCCGGGATTTTCTCCGGCCGCACGGGACGTTTCGGCATGGGCTTGATGAAAAAAGGCGCCGACAAGATCATGTCGGTCTTCGACAACGTCGCAGGTTTGAGTTTTTTAAGTGAGTTATCCGAAATGCTAATCTTGCTGCGCGACATGCTCGGGGGTTTTCAGGAACGCGCTGAAGCCGTCTCTGAATTATTGCGCCAATCTTTCGTTGGTTTCCTGCTGGTCACCAGCCCCTCACCCGCCGCAATCCGCGACGTACTTTTTTTCCATGAAAAAATCCGCGAGGCCGACTTGAATTTTTTGGGTTTCGTGATGAACCGCATTCATCCGGAAGTGGAATCCGGCTCGCTCTCCCCCCTGTCCGCGCCGCTTAAGAAAAAGGCCGAAAAACTCCTGAAGGATTATGCGAAGCTTGCGGCGCGGGATTTGAAATCGCTGGAAATCCTGAAGAAAAAAGGCGGCAAGAAAGCGGCTTACGCTACGGTGCCGCTGTTTCAGAAGGACGTTCACGATTTGGATGGCTTGAAGAAAATGTCCGAGGAATTACTGTCCGCTCACCCAACGTAGGCTTCGATCAACTGTCTCTCTTTTTCCGGTAAATCCACGAACTGAATTCCCATACCCACGACTGGCGCGGCTTGGGAGACGTCACGTTCGACGCGCGCGATGCGACCGACCGACCGGATGGACGCGGATCCCAAAGTGAAGGAAATAAAAACCATCGTGCCTATCTTCAAAGGGATATCCGACTCGAAAAAAATGCCGCCCACGCTGACGTCGGTCGAATAAAAATAAACGAAGCCCTCGCCGGACTCGTCCTCGAAAATGACCCGCGTGCGCAGAACGCGGCGCTGATGAATCCTTTTTTCGTGGGCTGTAAGTTTCTTGTTCACTTCTTGGCCTTTTTGGAACGGTTGATCCGCATTTTGATTTTGTTCATGCGTTCGCGATTCGTCGCAATGAGACGGTTCGCGACCGACATCAGATCATAAGGGTAAAAAGGCTTTTCGATCAACACGACGTCTTCCAGTCCCGCGCTCTTTTCTTTCAAGTCGAAACGGTCCCGAGAAATAATCAAAATCGTCGGCGACGGGAATTCGAGTTTCGCCTCGCGACCGAGGCGGTTGCTGTTGACGATCAGCAAGTCGGGCCTGAGCCTCTTGCTGCGCTTGAAAAGAGTCTCGTATTCTTCGGCGTAGAGGACGCGAAAACGGTTTTGGGCGGAAAACAGAAGCTGATACATGTTCTGCGCCAGCGCCGAGCCGTCGACCACTAAAATATCCCTAAAGGTACGCAGAGCCATGTTATTCCAGCCGCATCAGATCCGGCGTTGAGTTAATAAAAATTTAGGCGAAATACAATTGTTTTCACCCTGCTCCAGCATCGCCATCGGAAAAATAAAGTTGTGCCCTAAGTTCATTTTTAAGTTCCATTTTTATCCACCGTAGTATTCCCCAAGCTTCCAGGGATGAGACTTGTCATCGGGCACTCGGATCCAAAAAGGTTTCCCCGATTTCTTCCAACCATCCAGGACCAAACCGTCCTGCAAGGCCCCGCCTTTGATGACCAAGACGACCGAGTTATGTTCCCGCGGCGTGCCTCCGCGCGCCGTCGCCCAGAGAATATCGAATTTTTTCAGCCCGAGGCGGTTTAACGTGTCGGTTAAATCCCGTGTCCAATGCCAGCAAAGCCCTTGATGCTTCAGCCCCACGTTTACGAGGAGATTATGAAGCACCGCGGGCCGGACCATTTCGTATTGTTTCTTCAGGTCGGCAAAAGCCGGAATCACGACTTGAGCCACGGTCTCGGCCTCTTTTTCGAGAGAGGAGCGGTCGGTCGCGGAAGCACCCGGAAGCTCCAAAAGAGCCTGTTTCAAAGCGACGATTTTTTCGCGTTCGTCTTTACGCGATTTCAACTCCGCGCGCTCATCCCAAAGAGCTTGAAGCCTTGGATCCAAGTGGTCCCTTTCCTCCAAAGACGCGGATTTCAGGATTTTTCGATCGCCTAGAGACAGGGAACGATCGAATATTTCAAGTTCCTGCGTCCTACGATCCAAAATCGCATCGGACGCTAAAACGGCTTGAAAACCGCCTAGGACGATGACGGTTAGGGCGGTTAAAATTAGCGATATGCCGTAAAAGAGTCCCTTCATTCGTTCTGTCCTAACCCTCTTCGCGCTCCCCCGAACGTCACAACCCATTGTAAAACTTGACTTTATAGAATGTTTCTCATAAGTTGCGCGAACATTTCGCAGTGCGTTATCATGTTCGACCATAAAATGAGCTTTAATTTTTCACTATTCACCATTCAACCATTCCTAATTTAAGGAGGAAAAAATTATGCGTACCCCCATCATCACTGCTCTTCTCGCGATGAGCTTGCTCGTCGGAGCCGGCTGTCAGCAACAGAGAACTCCGAAGTCCGCTTCCGGAGCGAAGTTAGCTCGCATCCATTTCGACCTGGATCGGTCGGATATTAAGAGCGAGTACAAAAAGACCATGGAAGACAACGCCGCTTGGCTAAAGAAGAACAGCGGTACGAACGTCACGGTCGAAGGCCACTGCGATGAAAGAGGCACGGAAGAATACAACGTCGCCCTGGGCCATCGCCGCGCCGATTCCACGAAGAGCTACCTGACGTCCTTGGGTGTCAAGGGTAGCCGTTTGAAGACGGTCAGCTTGGGAGAAGAAAGACCTCTCGAAAATTGCCATAACGAAAGCTGCTGGTGGAAAAATCGCCGCGCTGAATTCGTGAAGTAAGGCAAAAGGTAAAATCGTTTGACAGAAAAAGTCCCTGCGCCGTACGGTGCAGGGACTTTTTTTATGTCCAAAATCTCTACTCTCCTCTTTCTTTTGATCTCGATTCCCGCCTGGGCCGCACCTCACGGGGCCGACTTGGACGAGATGAAACGCATCCAAGACGCCAATAGCAAAACCTTGGCCGATACGGTGCAGGCACTTCAATCGCTCCAGGCCGAGGTGCAGGCGATCCGCGGGGCCTTGGAAGAAAACCGCCATTTTTTCGAGCAGGAAGCCCAGAAGAACGCGGGTGTCTTGCGTGATTACGATTTGCGTCTGACGGGCATGGAAGAAAAACTCGGCCTCTATGAAAGCCAGCTGCGTGAAACGGGCGCGCGGGTTCCCGTCGGCGGTCCGGCGACGCAGCCCGCCTCGGCCGCGGGACTTTCGGACGAAGAAGCCCTGTACCGCAAGGCCATGGCCGAAATGAACGCACAGGGTTACAAAACGGCGATCTCGCTTTTCGATTCGTTTCTGAAAAAATACCCTAAATCACTTACGGCCGGAAACGCCCAATACTGGAAAGCCGAAGGGTTGTATGCTCTCAAGCAATACCCGGAAGCCGTTTTAGAGTTCGAAAAAGTCGTGAGGAAGTATCCAAAGAGCGAAAAAGTCCCGGCGGCGATTTTGAAGCAGGGCTATGGTTTTTTCGAGGTCAAAGAGTATATGGACGCGAAGGCGTTCCTGCAGAAAGTCGTGTCTCTCTATCCAAAATCCGAAGAAGCCATCAAAGCCCGCGAGAAAATACAGCAGATCGACCGCCTACTCTCGTCGCCGGCCGGCCGCAAAAAATAACCTACCTTGAAACCTGAAGATGATGGGGTTGCAGTTTTTTCGAATCCGCCTTCCGGTCCGCCTCGAAATCCTTATGCACTCTCTTCGTGAGTTTTTGCAGCGCCTGTCCGTGGATCTGTGAGACGCGTGATTCGGTGATCTCGAGCACGGCCCCGATCTCCTTCAGCGTCAACTCGTCATAATAATAAAGACTGATGACCGTGCGTTCTTTAGGGCAGAGGTGACTAATTTCGTCAGCCAGGATTTTTTTCATTTCCTCTTGATACAACCGCGCTTCAGGAGAATCGTTTTCGCCCGCTGCCACGGCTTTCTTCAATATGCCTTCCATGGTTCCCAACTGCGGCTCGACCGGATCCAACGTTTCTTGTTTCCCAAAACTCGCATCCCGACGCAGCTCGTGATAAATCTCGATGTCGACGTGAAGGGCGGCCGAGATTTCAACGGCGGTGGGCTCTCTCTGCAGACGTTGGCGCAGATCATCCGTCACCTTGCGCAGCTGTTTGACTTTGTCACGCGCGGAACGCGGCAACACGTCGCATTCGCGGAGTTCGTCGATGACCTGTCCGCGGATCCGACATTCGGCGTAGGCCTTAAATTCCTCTTCTTCATTCGGACGGCCCCACGAAAAGCGGCGTACGGCGTCGATCAAACCCAAAACTCCACTGTGGGAAAGATCGTTGATATCGAGATGGTTGGGGAGTCTTTGGAAACGTTCGGCGACGCGGGAGACGACCCATTTGACCATGGCCAGATGGCTCGTCACTTTCTCCTGCTGGAAGGCCGAAAGGTGAAACGACGTCGGTAGTTCTGGCATAAGATACCCCGGAGTTTTTACCCTTAAGGCCATATGACCTCCTCCTGAGACGCCGAGGGGAATGGCTCGGGTTCTATGGAATCACGGGCCGGAATCACACGGACCGGCCCGCCTAAAAATCCCTGCACTAAAGTCCGAAGACGCTTGGGTATCCAAGCCGATCCCCGGAAAGCGGTCTTTTGAAACTGGGTCAACAACCTCTCTGCGAGCCCATGAACAGCCAAGCTCGCAGGGGATCCAGGATAGCACGATACGAGGGGACTGCGTTTTTTATGAGAGAGCGACATGAAAGGATCTTCGGGAACCTCGCCCAAAGACTCGAGCTGAATGCCTAAATATTTAGCCACTACACTTTCGATGCGCTCAAAAATGCGCCGCCCCTCGGCGCCGTTTCCCACGCGATTGACGATGACGGAGAAAGTTTTTGAGGGATCCTTACCCACAACTGCTTTGATGGCCGTATAACTATCCATCAAAGAGGCCGGGTCTGGTGTGGTCACCATGACGATACGGTCCGAGACCAAGAGAACATCATAGAGGCGCTGCCCCAAGGACGAACCGGCGTCCAAAAAAACGAGATCGAAACGAGCCATGAAGTCGTCCAACTCCAACAGCAAATCGTCGACTCGGTTTTCGTCGTTTTCATTTTGAGCTTCGCTTAAAACTTCGGCTTCGCGGTTGGATTCCGCGAAAAGACCGACGCCCGCGGGAATCAAAGTCAGCCCGTCTTGCAAGACGACGGCGAAATCCTCGAGGCCTCGCGGCGGACGCTGTGTCGCCGTGAAGGCCGACGGCACGAAGCAGACGGCGCCGGCGTTCAGGATCAATACTTTTTTCCCGGATTTTGCGGCGCGGCAGGCGAGATTCAAAGTAATGCTGCTTTTGCCGATCCCTTCCTGGCCGCCGGTCACTGCAACGATCGGAGGCAGCGTTTTCCGCCCGAACGTCTTCATACGCAGGGTCTGCGCTTGGTCTATCCACCTGGCACCGTCGAAGCGAGCTGTTTTAAATTGATTCATGCGCGCGTCTCCTTCAAGGCTGATGGCCATTTGAAATCCATCGGCGTCTCCCACAGGGATTCGGAAATGCCGAAATGACCCGAGAAATTAAAAAGGCAATCCAAAATGCGTTCGTGCGTCGCGATTTCAATATCTTCCGGCACGTTCTGCCCGGTGGTGAGATAGGCGAGAGGCAGACGGGAAAGCTCCGGCGCGTTGAAAAGACTTCCGAAAGCGGCGGCTTCGTCCATTTTAGTCAACGTCACGCTCTGGCAGGGAATCGCTTGGAAGCATTTGACCGCATTGGCGAGCTCGGCTCCTTGCAGCGAAACGGGCAGTACCAACGACGTCCAGATGCCCCCGGCACGTGCGAGCGTGTTGCGCGTCTGCAGTATCCCCTCGCGGTCGTAAGGAGAGCGGCCGGTGGTATCAATCAGAACAACGTCGTATTTTGAGTAACGTTCCAAGGCCACTTGGAATTGCGCGTCGTCGGAAACCGTCTCGCAAGGAGCGCCTAAAATCGCCGCGTATTTTTTCAGCTGCTCTTCGGCACCGATGCGGAAACGGTCCAAAGTCAGGAAGGCGACGGATTTCTTGTGTTCTAAAGCGAGCGTGCTGCCGAGCTTCGCGAGCGTGGTCGTCTTCCCCGATCCCGTGGGCCCCACCAATGCAATCCGCTTCGGGGGATTTTCCGTCGAGTACGCTTCTGGGGCACTCATGTTGTCTAAAAACCAAGCAGCGGCTTTTTCGCGGACTTGCTCAAAAGAGTCGGAAGTGTTTTCTACCAGGATCTTCTCGGCCATTTCCTGCACCGTGGAGGGACGTACGCCTTGATACAGCAAATTCCGGCAGACCTGAACCAACGCATGGGAGCTTCCTTCATGACGTTGGATGGAAGCCTGGGAGAGGGTGATTTTGTCCTCGACCAAGTCAGCTTTCAGGTGTTCTTCCGGTTGGAAAATTTTCGCCGTCCGCGGGACCGCCGTCTCGGACGGGGTGCTTGCCGTAGGTCCGTCGTATAAGGGCAGATCGGGAGTCGCGACGTAGTCGATGGCAGCCGTCACTTCGAGTTTGACCGCGGTGCGATTCCACCAATCCGCCGGTTTCTTCTTCGTGGCGAGAATGACGGCCGAAGGCCCGAGATCGCGTTTGATCTGATCGACGGCTTCCGCGAGATTTGAGACGAGATAGGTTTTGATCTTCATAAACGGCTCCTCATATCCTTTAAGTTACGCCGGCATCTCGCCCGGACGGAACGGTTCGTACCGCGTGGAAAATTCCTCGCGGCCTCCCGCTCTCTCCGCGCCTTTCGCGGAGGTGACGGAAGAAATATCGATAAGACCTACGGGTTTGACGGAAATGTGCCCCGCCACTTCGCTATGCGAGAGAACGGGAAGGTTCGGGATGAACCTCTCGATCAAACGATACAGGTGCGGCCGGATCTGTTGCGACGTCAGGACGACCGGAGGGCGGTTTTCGGCGATGCTTTTTTTGGTTTCATCGGCCAATTTTTCGATGAGCGCCTTGGCGGTGTTCGGATCGAGCGCCATGGCATTACCTTCCTGCGACGGGCTTAAGGCGCGGAAAAGTTTTTCTTCGAGGCCGCGCTCCAACGTCAGCGCGTATAAAGTCTCGGGGGCCGCAGCGTTTTGCTGTGCGATCGAGCGTCCCAGGGCCACGCGCGCGTGCTCGGTCAATTCGCCCGGATCTTTGACCGTGGGCGCGTACTCCGCCAAGGATTCCAAGATCGTCACGACGTCGCGGATGGAGACTTTTTCGTGCAACAGGTTTTGCAGGACTTTCAAGACGGTGCCGAACGGCATCAGGTCCGGGATAAGATCCGACACGACGCGCGGATGCGTAGCCTTAACGCGGTCCAAAAGCGTCGCCAACTCCTGGCGGCCGAATAAATCTTTTAGATGGCGTCGCACGATCTCGGTCACGTGCGTGGCCATGACGCTGGGCAAGTCCACGACCGTGTAGCCCGCGATCATCGCGGCTTCTTTTTGTTCGTCGGGGACCCAAAGCGCGGGCAGTCCGAACGTCGGATCGACCGTCGGAATGCCGGCGATCTTTCGCGTCACGTTGCCCGGATCGAGGGCCAGATGATGTTTCGGCAATAGTTCGTTTTCCCCAACGACGGCGCCTTTGAGCAAGATGCGGTAGCTCGCGGGTTTGAGTTTCAAATTATCGCGGATGTGCACCGGAGGCAACACGATGCCTAAGTCAGCCGCCAATTGTTTTCGGATGCCGACGATGCGCAGAGGCAATTCACCTCCGGCTTTTTGGTCCACGATGGGGATCAAGTCGTAGCCCACTTCGACTTCCATGAGGTCCAAGGCCGGAACGGAGTCTTCTTTGGACGCGGGCGCCACAAGCTCACCGGGTTTGCCGCCACTAGCGACGGCTTCCTGGGCCTTTTCCGCTTCGGTTTTTTTACCCTTCACCTTCCAAACATAATAACCGCCGGCTCCGAAAATCATGGCAAGCAGCAAGAAAGGCGTGCCCGGAAATCCGGGAATCAGGGCCATGCAAACGAGTGTGAAAGACGCCATCGCGAGCGGGCGCCATTTGTTCAGCGTCTGAAGCCCAATTTCTTCGGAAATTTTACGGTTGTTCGAGACCTTCGTGACGATCAAGCCGGAAGCGACCGAAACGATCAGCGCGGGAACTTGCGAAACCAATCCGTCACCGACGGACAAAGTCGTATAGATCTTTAAAGCTTCTATCAGCGGGAGTCCTTGTTGCGCGACGCCAATCACGAGGCCGCCGAAGACG
>JBPOJN010000033.1:0-17297 GCA_052033505.1 Myxococcota bacterium
GGGCCGATAACAGTGATCAAGCCGCGTTCGTGGCTCACGTCGGTTAAAACGACTTTTTCGATGAACTTCATTTTGTTCAGCGTCGAAAACGTTTTTTGGGTGAGCGACGGCGGCGTGATCGCGAGGAAGCGTTCGGACTCCAAACGGATCAGGTAGAAAAGAGACTGCACCATGGCCTTGCGGTCGAGCAGGGCTTGGTAACGGCCTTCTCCGATTTTTAGGTTTTTAACTTCGTTGGACAGCATGCGGTGCAGAAAGGAAGCCGCGTCGGCGCCGCGGACCTCGAACTGGCCCCAATGATTTTCGGAAGCGGGGTAGAGGGCGGCACTTTCACGAATGCCGCGAATTTGATCGGAAATGTCGGTCATAATCTTTTGCTTTTTCGTCCGCTCTGCTTTAGCTGTCGCGTGTGCCGCCCAAACTAGAAAGTTTTAGGAAAAAAGTCGACGTTCTTGATCGAAAACTTCTCGATCTCTTAAATCGCCGTTCCCGCGTCGTTCTCGAAATCGGGAAAATCAAGGCGAAGGAACGCCGCGAAATCTACGTGCCCGCCCGCGAGAAGGAATTGATCGACGCGTTGGTCAAAAAAAACAAAGGTTCCTTCCCCGAACACGCCTTGCGCGCGGTCTTCCGCGAAATCCTGTCCGCTTCACGATCTCTTCAGTCTCCTTTGAAGGTGGCTTATTTGGGTCCGCAGGCGTCGTTCACGAACCTCGCTTCGCTCAAACATTTCGGCCGCTCGACCGATCTCGTGCCCGAATCGTCGATCGCCAAGGTCTTTTCCGTCGTGGAGCAGTCCCGCGCTGACTACGGCGTCGTGCCCATCGAGAATTCCACAGAAGGCGTGGTGGGGGCGACCTTAGACGCTTTTATCGATTCTCCCTTGAAGATCTTAGGCGAGATCACCATGCCGATCTCCCATCATCTCATGGCGCGTTCGACGGATTTGAAAAACATCCGTAAAATTTATTCGCATCCGCAGGCGATCGCGCAATGTCGGAACTGGCTTGAGCAAAACTTAGCCGGTATTCCCCTCGTCGAAATCGAAAGCACGGCCCGGGCAGCCGAGCGCGCGGCGCAGGAAAAAGATGCGGCCGCGATCGCGGGCGAATACGCCGCGGAAGTGTACGGCTTGAAAATTCTCAAACGCCACATCGAGGATAATGCGAACAACGTGACCCGCTTTCTCGTGATCGGTAAAAAATCCCCGTCGCGTTCGGGCAGTGACAAAACTTCGGTTCTGTTTTCGGTTAAAGACGAAGTCGGCATCCTCTACCACATGTTGGAGCCTTTTCATCGCAACGGCATCAACCTGACCAAGATCGAATCGCGACCGCTGAAGAAAAAGGCCTGGGAGTACATCTTCTTCTTGGACGTGGACGGTCACGTCGAAGAACGAAAAGTTTCCGAAGCGATCCGTGCCCTGGAAAAACGTTGCCTCTTCTTGAAAATTTTAGGTTCGTATCCGAAGGCGACGTGATGAGTCCGATGTCCTCCTCGAAAAAATCTAAAATTTTATTCGATACCGTCGTGATCGTCGGTATGGGCCAGATCGGCGCTTCGATCGGGATGAATCTCGTCTCGATGGGTTTGGCGCGGGACGTCGTCGGTGTGGGACGCGATCCAAAAAACTTGAAGCTGGCTTTGAAGAAGAAAGGTCTGCACCGTGCGGTGCAGGCCGGGGGCCTGGATTCGTTGCTTCGAAATTTGACTGGTGAGAGTTTGATTATCTTGGCGACGCCGGTCGCGGTGATCCGGGGCTATCTTTCCAAAATCAAAAAGATCAATGCGCGTCCTTTGGTGGTCGACGTAGGCAGCACGAAATCGAAAATTATGGCGGAAGCGGAGCGCTGCGGGGTCCACTTCGTCGGCGCCCATCCGATCGCGGGAACCGAAAAAGGCGGAGCGGCGGGCGCGGACCGGGATTTATTCCGGGGTAAGGTTTGCCTTTTGACGCCGTCGCGCCGGGCATCGCGGGCCGATGTGAAACGAGTTGAGGGCTTATGGCGCCGCTTGGGGGCCCGCGTCGAATCCATGACGGCCTGGGATCATGACCGGTTATTCGCCGCCGTGAGTCACTTGCCTCACGTCTTGGCGTTTACGCTTACCACGATGATCGAAGGCGGATCTCTTTTTTCGAAGTCGCTCCGCGCCCATCTTCTGCCGGGACTCGGCAGTCTTAAGAGCGCAACGCGCGTGGCGGCGAGTCCGGTCGAGATGTGGGTGGAAATTTTCAACGAAAACAAAAATGAAATTTTAGGCGCCTTGAAATCCTATCAAGCCGAGCTGCGGAAATTCTCGAAACTTTTCCGGGATGAAACGGCCTTGCGGCGTTATCTCGCGCGCGCCCAAAAAACACGGCAAAGCTATCCTTTATGACACAAACCGAAAAACGATCTGATTGGACCCTGAAACCTTCTTCGTGCGTACGCGGCGCGATCACCGTGCCCGGCGATAAATCCATCTCGCACCGGGCTGTCTTGTTCGGGTCGCTCGCCGAAGGTACGACGACCGTGACCGGACTTCTGGAAGGGGAAGACGTGCTTTCGACCGTCGCCGCCATGAAAGAGATGGGCGTCAAGGTCGTGAAAAAAGGCAAGGTCTGGAAGATTACCGGCCGCGGCATCGCGGGGCTTAAAACCCCGAAAAATATTTTGGACTGCGGAAACTCGGGCACGACGATGAGACTCTTGATCGGGTTATTGTCCGGAAGCGGCGTGACCGCGTCGCTCACGGGAGACGCGTCGCTGAATCGCCGCCCCATGGCGCGCGTGATCGAGCCCTTGAAATCGATGGGCGCAGACGTGCGTGAATTGACCAACGATCGTATGCACATCCGGATCATCGAAGTGCACGGGAAGAAGTTGACCTCTAAGACCTTTCGCATCCCCATGGCCTCCGCCCAGGTTAAAAGCGCGCTTTTGCTCGCGGGACTTGCGAGCGGCGTGCCTGTCCGCGTGACCGAACCCGCCCAGAGCCGCGATCATACGGAGAGGATGCTCAAGGCCTTCGGGGTGCGCGTGACGGTGAAAGGTCGGACGGCCGGCGTGCTCCCCGCGAAGAAATTAAAGGCGCAAAAAATCCTCGTGCCCGGTGACATTTCTTCCGCGGCGTTTTTTTTGGTTTTAGGGCTGATCGCCCCGATCGACTCCGCTTCGAAGATCCTCCTCAAAAACGTCGGCCTAAATCCCACACGCACCGGCATCCTGGATGTCTTGAAAAAAATGGGCGGTAAGATCCGTGTTTTGCGGAAGCGTACCTTAAGCGGCGAAGTGGTCGGCGATCTAGAAGTGCGGCCCTCGAAGTTGAAAGGCGTTACTATCGGCGGCGCCATGATCCCGCGTTTGATCGACGAAATACCGATCTTGTCGGTCGCCGCCGCCATGGCCCACGGTCAGACCCTCATTAAAGACGCCAAAGAATTGCGCGTGAAAGAGACCGACCGTATCGCCGCCCTCTGCCGGGAGCTTCCGAAGTTCGGAGTAAGAGTGGAAGAGAAGGACGACGGTCTCGTGATCCATGGAATTCGGGGGATTCGGGGACTCGAAAACGGAAAGCCGCAAGGTGCGGAAGGGGAGAGCTACGGCGATCACCGCATGGCCATGTCGCTTGCAGTCTTATCTTCCGTCTGCGAGGGGCCGACCGTCATTAGAAACACCGATTGCGTGGAAACGTCCTTCCCCGGATTTCTCCCTCAGCTTCGCCGCGTCCAGCGCGGTTTTTAACCCGCGGAAACCGTCCTCAAAAAGCCTTAAAACACTTTGACAAAACAAGGAGATCCGAATAACCCAGGCCCCCTTATGAATACAGAAACCCGCATTTCCAAGCCCTTGGGCGGCGAAGACGACTTCGCAACCCTTCTCGAAAAAAGTTTCCTGGGACGGTCTCCCATCATCCAAGAAGGTGAGATCGTTCGTGGAAAAGTCATCCAGATCACGCATGATTCCGTCATCGTCGATTTCGGTTATAAGTCGGAAGGCCAAGTGCCTCTCAGCGAATTCACCGATCACACCGGCGAAGTTCAGATCCATGTCGAAGACGAAGTCGACGTCTACCTCGAAAACATCGAGTGCGAAGACGGTTTGGCCGTTCTTTCAAAAGAAAAAGCCGACGCGCTCAAGATTTGGGATCGCCTACAGGAGATCATCGATACCGACGGCGTCGTCGAAGGTATCGTCGTCTCGAAGGTCAAAGGCGGACTCTCGGTCGATATCGGCGTCAAAGCCTTTTTGCCCGCGTCCCAGATCGACGTACGTCCTCCCTCGAATCTCGATAAATTGATCGGTAAAAAATTCCGTTTCAAAATCCTGAAACTCAACAAGCGCAAAGGAAACATCATCATTTCCCGCCGCGTCTTGCTGGAAAAGGACCGTAACTTCGCTCGCCAGGAAATCATGCAGAACCTGGCCGAAGGACAAACGATCCAGGGAACGGTCAAGAATATCACCGATTACGGCGCCTTCATTGATTTAGGCGGCGTGGACGGTCTCTTGCACATCACCGACATGACGTGGGGCCGTATCGGACATCCGAACGAAATCATGCAGGTCGGTAACGAAATCAAAGTCAAAGTCTTAAAAATCGATCCGGAATCCGGAAAAGTATCCTTAGGCTTGAAGCAGCTCGCCTCCGATCCGTGGGAGAAGGTTCCCGAGAAGTACGACACCGGCACGCGCGTGACGGGTAAAGTCGTGAGCCTCGCCGATTACGGCGCTTTCATCGAACTGGAGCAGGGTATCGAAGGCTTGGTCCACATCTCGGAAATGTCTTGGAGCCGCAAGGCCAAGCATCCCTCGAAGATCGTCAACGTCGGCGACAAGGTTGAGTGCATCATCCTCGACATGGACTTGGTCGCGCGCCGCATTTCTTTGGGCATGAAGCAGATCAATCCGAATCCCTGGGAAATCATCACGCAGAAATACCCGATCGGCAGCCGTATCACCGGTCCCGTGCGTAACGTCACCGACTTCGGTCTCTTCGTGGGACTCACCGACGACATCGACGGCCTGGTGCATGTCAGCGACGTCGCTTGGGTCCGTCCCGCGCGCCCGCTTTCGGCCATGTTCCCGAAAAAGGCCGATGTCGAAGCCGTGGTCTTGAGCATCGATCCCGAGAACGAGCGCATCTCTTTAGGCGTGAAACAATTGACCGATGATCCGTGGCCCCGCGTCGAGAAGCAATACGGCATCGGCGCCCGTCATTCCGGCAAGATCGTCTGGAGCAATGAAAAAGGCATCGCCGTCGAGACCGAACCCGGTATCGAGGGCTTCATTTCCAAAACCGAACTCCCTGAAGACATCAGCCAATCGCATGCCTTCGCTGTCGGCGATCCCGTGGACGTGATCGTCCACTCCGTCGACGACAAAGAGCGCCGCATCAACATGGGCTTGGTGCTCGAAAGCCTTTCCAAAGACGGTAAGGAGTCTAAAAAGGCGGCCAAGTAATGGGTAAGTGGCTCTACGTCACTCTCTCTTGCTTCGCCTTGTTGGGCGCCGCTTTCTTTTTCTTCCTGGGCTCCGCGATCAACCTCGTCGGTCCGCACAAAAAAAACTCGCATGGCAACGTCGCCATCGTCGAGATTTTGGGCGGTATCTATGACTCTCGTTCGACCTTGGAAGAATTGGCGGACCTGAAAAAAGACGACGCCGTCAAGGCCGTCGTCTTGCGCATCGATTCTCCCGGCGGGACCGTTAGCGCTTCTCAAGACATCTTCGAGGCCGTTCTGGATTTCAAAAAATCGAAACCCGTCGTCGCTTCCATGGGAGCCGTGGCCGCTTCCGGCGGTTATTACGTAGCCGCTCCCGCATCGAAGATCTTAGCGAACGCTGGCTCCATCACCGGAAGCATCGGCGTGCGCATGGAACTCCTGAACGTCGAAGAACTCATGCAATGGGCCAAGGTCAAAGAGACAACGCTTAAAAGCGGACGTTTGAAGGATATCGGCTCACCGACGCGCGCGATGACTCCCGAGGAAAAAGAATATCTCGAAGGAATACTGAAAAACCTGCACAGCCAGTTCAAAAAAGCCGTCGCCGAGAGCCGTGGATTGACCGTACAGGAAGTCGAAGTTTTGGCCGACGGTCGCGTGTTCACCGGCGAAGAAGCGAAGGCCAATAAACTCATCGATGACATCGGCCCCTTGCAGAGCGCCGTTCGCGTCGCTGCGGACTTGGCCGGAATCAAAGGTGAGCCGGACGTTTTTTATGCAGAAACCAAAGAAGGAAATTGGATGGACTATCTGATCGACGGAGCCGCGGAGCGTTGGACTAAGTCTGTCGGTTCAAAAAGTTTTTCGAGGGTCCAGTTTTATTATTAATCCCTAAGGACGTTTATGACGAAAAGTGAACTCATTCAGCGCCTGATCGACCAGGCGTCCCATATCTCCCAAAAAGACATGAACCTCATCGTCGACACCGTCTTCGACAGCATGGTGAAGGCGCTTGAAAACGGCGAACGCATCGAGCTTCGTGGATTCGGTACCTTCGAAGTCAGGGTGCGCGAACCCCGCATGGGACGAAACCCGAAATCAGGGACTAAGGTTTCCTTGGGCACGAGACGCGTGCCGTTTTTCAAAGTCGGCAAAGAACTCAAAGAAACCGTCAACACCGCGGGTCATCCGCAGACCTTACTTCGGAAATCATAGATTATGGATAGAGACCTAGCTCTGGAAATGGTTCGCGTCACCGAAGCGGCTGCGCTTTCTGCGGCCCGGCTCATGGGACGCGGTGACAACGACAAGGCCGATCAGGCCGCGGTGGACGCCATGCGGCGCACGCTGAATTCGATCGGTTTCGACGGCACCATCGTGATCGGGGAAGGGGAGCGCGACGAAGCGCCCATGCTCTATATCGGCGAAAAAGTCGGTACCGGCACAGGCCCCAAAGTCGATATCGCTCTCGATCCGCTCGAAGGCACGACGCTGACCGCAAAGGGCGAACCAAACGCTTTGGCCGTCATTGCGATCGCGGAGCATGGGAAATTCCTGCATGCGCCCGACACGTACATGCAGAAACTCGCCGTCGGCCCCGCGGCCAAAGGCGCCATCGACATCACGAAATCCCCGACGTGGAATTTAAACGAAATCGCGCGCGCGAAGGAATGCGAAGTCCCGGATTTGACCGTCATCATTTTAGAGCGTGACCGCCATAACGACCTGATCCGCGAGTGCCGCGAGGCGGGGGCGCGGATACGTTTGATCCCCGACGGCGACGTCGCGGCCGGCATTGCGACCTGTTGGCGCGAGACCGGTATCGACGTGCTCATGGGTGTTGGCGGCGCCCCGGAAGGCGTCATCGCGGCGGCGGCGATCCGCTGCGTCGGTGGCGACATGCAAGGGGTGCTGAAACCGCGCAATCCCCAAGAAATCGAACGCGCCGCGAAAATGGGCATTTCCGACATGAATCGCGTGTACCGCCTCGAAGATCTGGCGGCCGGCGATGATGTCATGTTCGCGGCCACGGGGGTGACGAGCGGAGACTTTTTAAAAGGCGTCCGGTTTTTCAGCCGTCACCGCGCTATGACGCATTCCCTGGTCATGCGCGCGCACAGCCGCACGATCCGGCGGATCGAAAGCATCCACCATCTCGATACCAAACCCGTTTATTGAAAAGGAGTCGCGTATGCCCGCAGCCCAGGCTTCTCTCGTGATGGATGTCACCCCTAAGCAGATTTATGACGTCGCGGCCGATTTTGAAAGCTATCCCGATTTCCTACCCGACGTAAAAAAAGTCACGGTCGAAAAAAAAGGCAAGAACGTCGTCGTTCAGTTCGAGATCTCGGTCATCAAAAAAATCAATTACACCCTGTCATTTTCGCTCGTGCCCGGTAAAAAAATATCTTGGACCTTCATCAAAGGCGATCTCTTCAAGGCCAACTCAGGATCGTGGGAATTCGAAGAAATCAAAAAAGGCCAGACGAAAGCCACCTACACGATCGACGTCGACTTCGGCCTCTTCGTGCCTTCGATGATTACGAATAAGCTGGTCGGGCACAACCTGCCGTCCATGATGAAGAAATTCAAAGACCGCGCCGAAAGCCTCGCCAAATAAATCTGCAAAAATTCAACTCCTCGTACTGTATTCACCTGAGAACGATAGTTAACGACCACTGAGAGCTAGCGCTTGTAAAGCGAATCGAGAATTGTTACAATCCGGTACACTTTTACAAAGGAATTACTGGATATGATATTGAAACATAAGATTTCAGCGATCGTTGCCATGATGGCTTTTATGCTGTCCTCTTCATTCGCAGGGGCAGAAACTTTTACCGTAACGACAGCAGGAGATGCGAATACCGCCAACTGTGGAGCGGGTCAGGAATGTTCCTTAAGGGGAGCTATTCAAAAAACGATTGATAATGGGGCTATCGAACACGACGACATTCGCTTCAATATTCCAGGTGCCGGTCCTTACATGGTTGCTCCTCTTCTCACGGCTCTTCCTTCTCTGGCTCAGACGACCATAGACGGGTCAACGCAGCCCGGTTTTGATGGTACTCCTTTAGTCGTGGTCGATGGTTCCTCCATGACAGGAGCGACTTCGACCACATGCGGCTTGTGTTTGGATGGCGATTCTAAAATCGTCTCACTGTCGATTAAAAATTTTCCTATCGGCGTGAAGATGCACGTTGCCGGACACAATGTTGTCGAAGGTTCTGCTCTTCTTTCGAATGGGCAAGGAGTTTCCATTCTTGGCAATGTCGAAAATAAAATTGGCGGGGCCTCGCCTGCTCAGAAAAATAAAATTTCTAACAGTTTCGGTGCCGGAATCGTGCTGGACAATACGTGTAACTTAGTTATATGAGTAAAAGAGTGATCAATCTTGCACGCTTAAAATAGGGAGAGAAATGAATATGAGCTCGAAAAATAAAATGGCCTTGGCCGTTTTGGTGGTGATGTTCCTATGTCCTTTGATTTCGGAGGCTTTGATCACGGTTAATACTTTGGGTGAAGGCTCGGACGCGGATGGAAACAATCCCATCTGTGAGGTGAACGTTGGACAAGGTAACTGCACCCTTCGAGCAGCTATTCAGCAGGCCAACGCTAGCCTTAATCCAGAAGTAATACATTTTAATCTACCTGGCTCTCAAACAGATCATACCATTCCTCTTACCTCCACCATGTCTCCTGCTAGCAATGTCACTATTGATGGTACGACTCAGCCTGGTTATCCTGATTTTCCAGTCGTTCTCGACGGTCTAGGGCTTGGAGCTGGAAATTTTGTAGGTTTGACACTTTCCGGAAATGTTCATGTAAAAGGTCTCGTTATTCAGAGGTTTGGTGGATCAGGTATGGTGGTGAGTGGTTCTGGAAACTCAAGTCAGGATAGCTCATTTACAAATAATAATGTTGGCGTGCGGATTAGTGGTGGAAGCGATAACACGCTCATAGGTAACAGAATTTCTCAAAACACTTCTGCTGGTCTTGTTATTGCTGGAGGCTCTTTTGGAAACAAAATAGGCGGTGAAGGGAATAGTGAAGCGAACGAAATTACTTTTAATGGCCAGGACGGTATTTCTTTGCAAGGGGCCGGTTCTCGAAATTCTATTTTGGCAAACTCGATCTCTCTTAATGGGCACAATGCCATTGATCTCGGAAATGACGGTATTACCGCTAATGATTTAGATGAGGTAAACGCCATTTTTGGCGTGAATAACGACTTGCAAAATTTCCCTGTGATTACCTCTGCGACAACGAATGGATGCGCAAGCCTCGTTTCAGGTACTTTAAACACAAACCCAGCAATTCCGAGTGAGCCAAATGGCTATCTTGTGGAGCTTTTCTTTAATGAAAACCCAGACCGAAATACTTTTGGTATTCTCAGCAATGGAGAAGGCGAGAGTTTTGTCGGTTCCGTCACGGTCAATGCCGATGCTGGTGGAGATGCAAGCTTCTCCGTTCCTCTTCCTGCTTTTTCTACTGCGGTGACTGGGTATATTACGGCCACAGCGACCTCTCCAAATGGAAGCACTTCGGAGTTTTCGAAAGCTGTCGAAGTGACGACGCAAGACCCAGGAGAGATTCAGTGGTCTTCCCCAGAAGCGAGTATTTCGGAAAGTGATGGCGTTTTAAACTTGTTGATTCAGAGGGCTTGTGGATCGACCGGTGAAGCCTCTGTGACTGTGAGTACCTCTGATGGAACTGCTGTTGCGGGATCTGATTATACGGCTGTTTCTCAAGCGGTCACTTTTGCTGCGGGAGAAACCGAGAAAACGGTTGCTCTGACGATTCTGAATGACTCTTCTGTCGAGTCAGCGGAAACGCTGACAGTCACTTTATCCAATCCTACCAGTGGAGCGGAGCTTGGTTCGAATGCCCAAGTGGTAGTGACGATTACTGATGAGGATAGCGATCCATCCGGCGGTGGCAGTACCACCGATGCGTCAGGTTCTTCTGGTGGGTGTAGCTTGATCCGTTAAGATGGTAGAATAGAATCGTGACAGTATCCCCGCCTCGGTGAGCCTATAAAGCTCCCGAGGCGGTTTTTTTATAGACCAGCTTGTCCACCAAGCGCCATCGTTGGGAAGAAATAACGATAGCCGTGATAGCGGATGTAGAAGTGCCCAGGGAATCCCGTGCCGGTGAAATGGCGTTCTGGCCATCCGCCGTCCGGATCTTGATGATCGATCAACCATCGGACGCCGCTCACCACGGCGTCCGATTTTTTTTCGCCTGCGGCGATCAGGGCCATGACGGCCCAAGCAGTTTGTGAAGCCGTGGAAGTTCCAAGAGGGACGTATTGATTTTCGGTATCCGATAAACACGACTCGCCCCAGCCGCCGTCTTTATTTTGGATCGATTTCAGCCACCGCACGGCGCTTTGTATGGAGTCGGAGCTGAGATCTTCGCCGGTCGCCGCGAGCCCTTTGAGGACGCACCACGTCCCGTAAATGTAATTCACGCCCCAGCGGCCTCTCCAAGATCCGTTGCTCTCTTGATGCCGGTAAATGAACCGCAAAGCCTTTTGCACGACCTTAGTTTCGCGTTTGAAACCCAGCTCGGCCAAGAGTTCCAGCATGCGACCCGTGATGTCGGGCGTCGGCGGATCTTGGCAGGCGCCGTGGTCGGAGAAGGGGATGCGGTTGACCCAGTCGGCGGTGTTATTTTTGTCGAACGCGGCCCATCCGCCGTTATCGCATTGCATCGACAGCATCCAGCCAACGCCGCGCAAGATCGGTGCGAGCTTTTCTTCCTGCGGCAGATCGGTTTGATTCAGTACGTGCACGGCTTGGATCGTGTCATCGATGTCCGGAAAATAGTCGTTCTCGAATTCGAACGCCCAGCCGCCCGTCGGGCCTTTTGGATTTTTAACCGTCCAGTCACCGCGAAAGTCTTTGATCTCTTTAGAAATGAGATAACGGGCCGCTTTGAGCAGACGCTCATCATTTTTAGGGATTCCAGCACTTAATAAAGCGGTAGCCGCCCACGGTGTGTCCCAGTTCGGAGAAATGCAGCACTGTTGATGAAATGGCGATTCCCTCTCTTCGATATCGAGGAGAGGGCTAGGGAGAGGAGGAATATCGTGGCCGCATTTTTGCCGGAATTTTTTGAGGCCATTGAGTGCTTTTTGGATGGTCGGGTCGCTATTCGGATGGCCTTGAGCCGAGAGCGCCAGGATCGCGTAGGCCATGGCGGGGTAGATGTCCTCGGTCCGCGCGATGTGTTCGCGGGTCCATCTTTCGGCCTTGCGGATGGCGGCTTTGCGTCCCGGGTGCCACGGGAGTTTTTCCAGGAGCTTCAGGACTTTATCGAAACGGACGAAGAAATTTTGGAGGCTGAAGAATTTTTCGGGTTTGGGAAAACGGAAAATTCTTTCACCCCTAGGCTCGACGTAGAGCTCATCGAGATTAAACGAAACGGGACGCACAGGTTTGTAAGCGTCGATCAAGAGCAGCGGCACGATCGAAGCGCGCGCCCAGGTGGAAAATTCATAAATTGAAATCGGGCCTTTTCCCGGCAGTAGCATGAACCAGACCGGCATCGACGGGCAAGACGACCAGGGCGCGAGCCCGAAGAGGGCCAAGTGAATACGAGAAAACACGCGCATCTTGGTTAATCCGCCGTTCGCTAAAATAAACGCGCGCGCGCGTTTCATGGCCTCGTGTTCCGGCACATATCCGACCAGGCGAAGAGCCAAGTAACATTCGATCGTGATCGAAAGATCTCCGGGACCGTCGAAAAAAAGCGCCCAAGATCCGTCGGCCCTTTGCTGCGACAACATGCGTAATGCCAAACCGTGGGCGGTTTCCTCATCGAGAAGATTCAAAAACTTCAGTACTTGGAGAGTGCCCGCGCCGATCGATTCGTTCGCTTCAAGCGTGTACCACCAATAACCGTCGGGATGTTGCTGGCGGAAGAGGTTATCCGCCGCTTTTTTGAGGGCATCGGTCACAGCGGCGGGTGACGTGTCGTAGATCTGGGAAGCCTTGGAAAACATGCGGACGATTTATGTCACTTAAAGATTAAGAAAAGAAAAAATTCACTGAGAGGAGGTCGGCAGATCGAGCAGCGAATAGATTTCGGAGCGCCCTAAAATCTTATTAGCCATTTCCCATTCGAGGTCGTCGAGATTAATGCCGGTCTCGAGCAGAAGAGTATTGAAGTAATCACCGCCGATGTCGTCTTTTGCGATGGCGACACAGAGACTGCGTAAGGCCCACTCTTCTCTTTGCATGGCAGCCCCCTAAAGTTGTTTAGTTAGTAGTGAGTGAACCCTAGTTTGTAAACAAAAAAACATAATTATATATAATTGCACATAATTTTACATATTTTCAAGGGAGGGTAGACGCCTCGCATTTCTTTTGTTATTTCAAACACTTCTATGGATCTCATGGGGGAGTTTCAGGATCGTATTGGTCGCTACCATCTCATCAAAAAACTGGCGTCTGGCGGCATGGCGGAGATCTATCTCGCGAAGCTCCACGGCGAAGCTGGATTTGAAAAAGACATCGCGATCAAAAAAATACTCCCGCAGTGGTCCTCCGACCGCGATTTCGTCTCGATGCTGATTGATGAGGCCAAGATCGCGGTCCGGCTCACCCATCCGAATATCGCGCAAGTCTACGAGCTCTCGCGCGAACGCGACGTTTATTTCATCGCGATGGAATACGTGGCGGGCGTCGACCTGCGCCGCTTGATGCAGAAGGCTCATCAAAAGAATATTAAGGTTCCTCTCGACGTGGGACTGACGATCGTCACGGAGGCCTTGGAAGGATTGGCCTTCGCCCATCAGAAAAAAGACTCCGCGGGACGTTCCTTAAAAATCATCCACCGCGATATTTCGCCGCAAAACATCCTGCTGTCATGGGACGGAATGGTAAAGGTGACGGATTTCGGGATCGCGAAGGCCGCGACGCGCACGCAAGAAACGGCGATCGGAGTCCTGAAGGGCAAGTTCGCCTACATGTCGCCCGAGCAGGCGAATCAAAAAGATTTGGATGCGCGCAGCGATCTCTTCGCGATGGCGGTCGTGTGTTATGAGCTCCTCGCGGGTGAACGTTTATTCTACCGTACGTCCGACTTGGAGACGTTGGACCTCGTGCGGCAGGGAAAGGCCTCGTTTTCAGAAGCGGCCGAGGCGCTGATTCCAACCAACGTGATCGCCATCCTTAAAAAAGCGCTCTCGCCCTTGGCGGATGACCGTTACGCATCCGCCGACGATTTCCGAAAAGACATTCTGAAATTCGCGCGGGAACAAGGTGTTCTCTTAGGATGCGACGTCGTCGCGGATTTTCTTAAAAAACTTTTTGAGGATTCCCTCGAGACATCAAGTCCGCACCCAACGCGAACCGCCGTTCTTCAAACCGTCTCGGTCGCTCGTGAAGATTTACAGCCCACGCGCGCTTTAGAAACGTTTGCTGAAAATACGAAGACATTATTTTTGCCTCGCGAGACCGAAAAAGAATTCCAAAAAGAAGAGAGCCGCCATCGGCCCCAGATTTTTTCTTATCGTAAACATTGGAAAACCGTCTTGGTGGTCGCCGGCGTCATGGGGATCCTTTGGGTGGGTTGGTATCAGGCTTATAGGTTGTGGACGGCCATCTGGTGGTTGCTCCCTAGAAATCCCGAGGAAACCATCTATCACACGACGGAACTTCCGGAGCCGCCGCCTCAAATCGAGATTCGGCCTCAACCTCCGGAGGTAACGCTGCCGACGCCGCAGGTCGCCGCCGTCCAAGTTTTACCCGCCGCCTCAGAAACGCTCCCTAAACTCTCCGAAACCCAGCCCGAATCCTTGCCGGCGGTCGCCGTTGTGAAAATGGGGGAAATTGCGAAAGCGAAACCCGTGAGCGATGTCATGGCGGATGCGGTCAAAGGCGGTGTGGGTTATTTGAGCGTTCAAGCCGTGCCTTGGGGCACCGTCAGCGTCGACGGTACCGGCCGTGGCCGCGAAACACCGGTAAGACGCATACCCCTCAAAAGCGGCCTCCATACCGTGCGCGTTTCCTATGCTCCGACGAATGCGGTGGTTTCCGCAAAAGTGCGCATCGATCCGCAGCGAGAAATCGTTTGCATCGCGGACTTCAACCGGGGGAAAACCTTAAAATGCGGAAAGTGATCCTCTTTTTTTGCCTGTTTCTGACCTCTTTTCCCGCGATGGCTCAGGAAGGCTCCCAAAACTCCGATCTCTCCAAAAACCTCTCCGAATGGACGCGGTCGGTCCAAGAGATCCGTCTGAAGAACGGACTGCGTTTTTTGGTCTATCCGCGCGGCGATGCGCCGATTTTTTCCGCCTATATCCGTTTCCGCGTCGGCGGCATGGAAGAAGAAGCGGGGAAGACCGGTTTGGCCCACTTTTTGGAGCATATGGCGTTCAAGGGGACTGAGACCTTGGGGACGAACGACTTCAAAAAAGAAAAACCGATTTTAGAGGAAATTGAAAAAGTCGGTGAGGCCTTGAGTGAAGCGTATAAAGAAAAAAATATCTCGAAAATCGAGGAGTTGAAATCGAAACTCAAGGAGCTTCATCAACTTGAAGTTCCACTTTTAAACAAAGAAGAGCTGGCGCGCGCGATGTTGGAGCGCGGCGGAGCGGATTATAACGCCACGACGTCGAAGGACATGACGAGTTATTTCGTGTCTTTACCCGCCGACCAATTGCGCTTTTGGGCGGAGCTCGAGTCCCAAAGGATTTTTAAGCCGATCTTCCGTGAGTTTTACGAAGAGCGCGACGTTGTCCTCGAAGAGCGCCGCATGCGCGTGGATAACGACCCTGACGGGCGCTTGTATGAGGCTTTTATTTCCAAAGCTTATCCCGATGGGCCTTATCATGCGCCCACGATCGGGACCGTCGACGACATCTTGCAATTGACCGTCGGCGACCTGAAGCGGTTTTTTGAAAAATATTACCACCCTTCGCGCATGATCGGAGTTTTGGTCGGTAAGATCGACCCCGAGCAAGCGCGTCGTATCCTCGAAGATACTTTTGGAAAAATCCATTTTAACTCCGAAAAGGAAGAGGAATCAGTTCCCAGTGGGCAAGGAGCGAACGTCGTGCAGCGCACCGCCGGTCAAGTGATCCTGAAGATGAAGGCCCAGCCCCGGATCTTGGTCGGCTACCACAAGCCGACGTTGCCCAACGACGACGACCTGATTTTTGATTTGATCGACCAGATTTTGGGCGACGGCCGTTCTTCACGGCTTTACCGTTCACTGGTCTTGGAAAAAAGACTCGCGACCGACGTGGAGACCGCCACGAGCATTCCCGGCGCGCGTTTACCAAATCTCTTCATGATCGCGATCAATCCCGTGCCGGGAAAATCTAAAGCCGTCCTGACGGCCCTCGAAGACGAAATGAAAAAAATAGCGCGGGACGGCGTCTCCGCCCGCGAGGTCCAGAGGGCCGAAAACCGCCTGAAGATGGATCTCCTGCGAGAAATGCGCACGAACGAAGGCATGGCTTCCCAGATTTCTTATTTCGAGTCGGTCGCGGGAGATTGGCGCTATCTCGCGACCTATCTCGATAAAAAATTCACCCCCGCGGACGTCCGGCGCGTGGCCAAGACTTATCTGACTCCCGATAACCGTACGACTGCCGTCTTAGAATCCGCAGGGGAGTCCAAGTGAAAACCCAAATGAAAAAAAACGCCGCCGCGTTGATTTTAGCCTTACTCTGCGTTTCTTGTTCGGAGGAACTTCCGGAGACGCGCTTAAAGCTCACGCGCCCGACCTCCATCACGCTTGCGAACGGCATCGAAATTCTTTCGATCGAAGACAAGGAATTACCCATCGCCGAAGTGCAGTTATTTTTCCGCGGCGGTTCGGTCTATGATCCGCCGGGCCGCGAGGGATTGGCTGCGGTCGCGATGCAATCGATCCGTTTGGGAGGTTTCCAAGGCTTGCCTTCGGCGGCGGTGGAAGAAAAGCTGGAATTCACCGGGGCCTCGCTGGAAGTGGGAACGGCCGCCGAGTTTTCGACCGTTTCGTTGAAAATCCTCAAAAAAAACCTCCCGGAAGGTCTCGATATTCTTTTCGGTCTCTTATCGCGTCCGGCGATCGATCCGAAAATTTTCGAGATCGTCAAAGCCAGGGCCAAAGACGCCCTGAAACGCGACCGTGAAGACCCGATGGGATTGGCACAAAGCGAGTTTCCGAAGACGGTCTACAAAGGAAACTCTTGGGGCCGCAGGGCGACGCCGGAATCCATCGGTAGGATCACGTACAAAGACGTCCGTAATTTTTGGAGGATGTTCGTTTGGGACGCGCCCAGGCCTTTGATCGCCGCCTCCGGGGACGTTTCGATCGCGTCGTGGAAAGACGCCGTGGAGTCGCGGACGCTGGCGTGGGGTAAAATGTCCGCCGATCTTCCTCCGATCGAAAAAATCGCGATTCGGTACGAGCCTCTGGCCGTCGTCATACCGCGTAAAGACATCACCCAGTCGGCCGTCATCGTCGGACACTTGGGCGGCAGCCGCAGCGATCCCGACCGCTTCGCGACCTTGGTCATGAATTTTATCTTAGGTGGCAGCGGGGCACTCACTTCGCGTATGGGCGAAGAAATTCGGTCGAACGCCGGCAAAGCTTACTCCGTCGGCAGCGATTTCGCTTTCGGCAAGGACCGAGGCCTGTTCCGCGCGATGGGGCAGACGGCCACGATCAATACCCTGTGGGTGTCGGGGAAACTGAAAGAACTGATTCAACAAGCCGCTACCGCGCCGGATTTTCGCGAAGAAGAGGTGGAAAAAGCCAAGCTGGCGATCTTAAGGTCTTTGATTTTTGATTTCGAAACACCGTTCGACCAGGTGCGCGAACAGGCGAAATTCCGCATGTTGGGTTCTCCTGACGGTTATTTCGACGAGTT
>JBPOJN010000001.1:0-2824 GCA_052033505.1 Myxococcota bacterium
TCGATGAGTTCTTTGGACATAGAAAAGATTTTTTAGCCTCATTAGCGTGGAATTGACAATACACATTAATTCGGACGGTAGCGTCCGCAAATCGAACTCTTTTCTCAGACTCATCCTCACTTTCGCCTTAAAATCTCTGGCCCGCTAATTGCTCGCCAACGTCACGAGGGGCATTGACATGTCTTATATGGGTGTATTAAGACCAATATGAAAGCGGCATTAATTCATTGGCATAAAGCTCAACTGCAAGAGCGCTATGTTCTGGAAACAAAGATTCATCGGATCGAAAAGTCAGAGCGTTGCCCAGATGGCATCCGATACGGGCTTATTCTGATGGATGAACATACAAATCAACGGGTGCTTATGGATAATCACCATCCCAAAGGACACCACATCCATATCGATGATAAAGAATGGCCTTATCAGTACGTCGATGAAATTCAGTTGATGAGAGATTTTAAAGCATTGGTCTTTGAGTATATGGGAGTCAAAATATGAAACATCTCATCGTTTCCATGAAAACATCGGATGAAGTCCTACGGGATTTTCAGAAAGCCCTCCGTAAAGCTAAAAGGGCTAAGGGCGCCATGACGCCTCATTACGAAATCAGCTTCGACACCAAGAAGAATTTCGACCGCTTTGTGCTCAATCTACACATTCTAAAATACATCCTCCACTTCAAACCCAAATCCATCTACGAACTGGCCAAGCTCGCAAAAATGGATGTTTCTAATTTGAATAAAGTGATCCTTTTTTTCGAAGAAATGGGCGCGATCAAAGTGAAGACGACCACGCAAGCAGGAAGGATCGTCAAGAGACCTGTCGTGGAATACGATACGATCGAATTCAACTTGGCGGCTTGATGTGTCCCATGCGGCCGCTTTGATAATTTTCGATCGCCTGCTGGATTTCTTGTCTCGTAAGATACCCTCGAGAACCGGCTATCGGCTCACTAAGGGTTGTTAACTTATACCTTTCACTCGTGGAAACCTTACGCTCGACGAATCCTGCCCAGGAGAATCATTCCAATCGTTAACAAAACACATCCCCAAGCGAACGCGTCGTGCGATCGCGCGTAGATCGTCGCGGGTCCGCCAAGGCCAATTTCCACGATGCGGACGGCTTCCTGGTAAGGCGGCAACGCATCCTTGACGGAGCCGTCCATATCGAAAACCGCGGTGACGCCGGTGTTGGTTACGCGCACCATCGTGCGACGCGTTTCGATCGCGCGGAATTTTGAAAAATCGCGGTGCTGATAAATCGCCGAGGAGCGCTCGTACCAGCCGTCGTTGGTGAGATTGACCAGAAAGTCCGGGTTTTGGGCCGCGAACGCGCGCGAGATTTCGGGAAACAGGTCTTCATAGCAGATCGTCACGCCGAACCGGACCGGCGGCGCGGAAGGACGGTTCAAGGACATGAGACGGAAACCGTCGCCGCGGGTGAAATCCTCGGCCGCGGGCGTGATCGTATTCAGAAAAGGAATGTGGAACGGGACGTACTCCCCCATCGGCACTAAGTGAACCTTGTCGTAATAATCCATAACGCCCCCGCCGGGCCGAACCAGGACGGCGCTGTTGAAAAGAATGAAAGAACGCTCCGGTTTTCCGTAATCCTCGGGATCTTCCGGAAGAATACCCTCGTACCGCACGACGCCCATGAGGAGGGGGACTTTAAGCCTCCTCATTTCCGGTATGACCAGGTCGCTTTGCAGGAATTCCGGTGGCATGACGGCGGGATAGGAAGCCTCCGGCCAGATGATAAGATCGGGTTTCCCCGCTTCCAAAGCCTGCGTCAGTCCCATGTGCCTGCGGATGATCTCGGCGATTTTCTGTTCAAGCCACTTCTGCTCTTGGGGAATGTCGGCTTGCACGAGTCCCACGCGCATCTTCGGGCGGTCCGCCCACGCGTGCAAAGACCTCTGCCGGAAATGTCCGTAAGCCAACGACGCGAGAAACAACGCCCCGGCCAAGACGACGCAAGGAATCGCGAGCCTCTTCGCCCGTACGGTTTCGGCCACGGCGACGTTGACGCAGAGGAGAACGAACAAAACCCCGTAAACGCCGGCCAAATCCAGAATCTGCAGTAGTAACGAAAATGAAGTCTGAGAATACGCGAGGTTGGACCAAGGAAAACCGCCGAACGGGAAATAATTCCGTAGAAACTCGAAAGCCACCCAAGCCGCGGCGAAGAGCAGCCATCCGTATTTTTCCCCGCGGAAACGGCAATACACCCAGGCCGTGAGCGCCGGAAAAAAGGAAATCAACGCGACTGCGATGAACCATCCCAGGAAACTACCCCAGAGCGGCGCCTCGCCGTAACGGTGCAGAGCCAGGAACATCCAATAGTACGAAATACCGTAACAACAGAAACCCCAGAGAAAACCCAGCCGGAACCCTTGCCCCGGAGTACGGCGGCGAAGTGAAAGGTAAAAAGGCACGAGAGCCACCCAGGCCAAAAACCCAAAATCTGGCAACGACAGCGTCCCCCAAGACGTCCAAATCGCCGTGGGCAGGCTGATGGCCGCGAGAACGGCGGAAATCAAGGTTACGATCATAGGGCCCGCGCCTTCGCGGAAATTCGGGCCAAAACCTCATAGGTCTTACGCCACATGCGGTCGCTGTCTTTCTTGGTTTTGTCCCGATAGCCTTTGAGGTGGAGGACGCCGTGGATCGCCAAGATGCTCAATTCGGTCAGCAAAGAATGCGCCTGCTCCGACGCCTGCCGTGCCGCCGTATCGCTCGATATGACGACGTCGCCGAAGATTTCCGGAACCGGCGAAGGAAACGCGATGACGTCGGTCGCGTAATCATGGTTTAAAAATTTC
>JBPOJN010000049.1:0-15129 GCA_052033505.1 Myxococcota bacterium
CAAGCTTAAAACTCCCCTTAAAATCTTTTAACCGATCCGGATACATTCTTTCGACCACCAGTTGGGCGGAAAGCAGATACTCCTCCGTGCGGCCGACAAAATCGATTTTTCCCTCTCGAATGATCGCGGCGAACTTCTCGTAAGGAAATTTTTCCTTCTGAATGATCGCGTATATATCCTCGGGATCGTGCTTCCGAAAACGCTCCAACTTCAAGCGGATCAAATCCTCCGCGCCGACGCCGTCTAAAGTCAGAGCCTTTCCCGAAAACAAGCGGATCGTCTCCACTTCTTGAAAGTCTACGGTGCTTGCAAGAGTCACGACTTGGGCGTTAATCCCCAAACGGCTGCAGGCTTTCAGCAAACAATCGGCGCCGGATACCGGCGCCATATCCAAGTCATTGGTAGATCTGAGTTGGAAATCCTGCAGAACGATAACGACACCGCCGATGGCGATGACCGAGGCGCGTTCTCTTCTTTGGACGAGATGATCATCCAAATCCCGCAGAATCTGAACGATGATTTCTTTATCCCATTCCTTGGGGTATTTTCTTTTCCCGCTCATGAAAAATCGTTTTCCCGGTAGTAACGCATTTGCGCGAGACTTAATTGACTCGCCACGACAGCGCGACGCAGGTGCCAATCGCCTAAAAAACGATACTCTTCGGTTTGAGGATTTTTCTCGTCCAAAAAACGTAGGTCTTCTAAAAGTGCACGATAAAGACGGGAATGGGGAATCAAACGGCCGAGAAGGGACGCCTTATGCAAGAGAACATTCCGGCAGTCGTCTAAAAGCGGAAGAGATTTTTCCGTAAGCTCGTAGAAAACGCGCCCCTTTTTCAAAGCTCTCCGGGCGAAACCGTTCTTTAAAAGATACCGCAGATCGGACATTTCATTTTTAACCGCTTCTCGGGGCAACACACCAAATCGGCTCATTTTATTCAAAAGATTATAATACATAAGTATTTAATATATAATAATTATTATATACTTATGACTTATTGAAAGTCTACTTTATTTAGGATCTCGACTACCCGCGTATAATTCGTATTCGTACAATCGGCTATCGATTTTCCCCGTATAGAATTCGAGGCGGCGTTTGGGTTTGAGGCCGATTTTTTTGGCGAGGTCTAGATTTCCCGTAAAAATATACCCCATGTACCCTTGCGCCTTCTTCTTCAAAAAATCACCAATGTGGCCGTAGGTCTCTTCCAATTCGCTTTCGTCCCCCAACCGCTCGCCGTATTCAGGATTGAAATAAACGACTCCGGGCGCGGGCGGGAGGGGCGTCTCTTCGAAATCGCATTTCGAGATTTCGATCAAGTCCCCGACTCCTGCCGCACTGGCGTTGATGTGCGCGATGCGGATCGCTTCCGGATCCCGGTCGGTCGCGATGATTTTCAAGCCCGGCACGGCGTGAACGCGGTCTTTGAGTTTTTGGTATTCGCGGGCGTAGACGGCCGCGCGATAGCCTTTGACGTGCATGAAGGCGTACTGGCTACGGAACAATCCCGGTCGCCGGTCGGTCGCGAGCAAGGCCGCCTCGATCGCGACGGTGCCGGAACCGCACATGGGGTTCACGAAAGGCGAACGTCCATCCCAACCGGTCGCCGCGAGCGTGGCGGAGGCCAACGACTCGAGCATCGGGGCGCGACCGCCGAGCTTACGGTAGCCGTGCTTGGAGAGGGTCTCGCCGGACGTATCCAAAAAAATCTCGGCGTTTTCGTTTTTCCAAAACAAATGAATGACGGCTCCGGCGAGTTCGGACCCCGAATCGGGACGGTGCCCCAGACGCGCGCGGATGCGATCGGCCACGGCGTCTTTGACCTTCATGTTCATGAAGAGAGGATTATTGACCGTCTCGTGATCGATGTGGCCCGTGACGGAAAAATACCCGTCTGTCTCCAGCACGGTCTCCCACGGCAGAGAGCGCAGGCGTGCGTAAACGTCCTCGGGATCGTGCGCGGTGAAGGCTTTCAGCGAATACAGCACTTGGCTCGCGCAGCGTAAATTAAGGTTCAGGCGGATGCAGTCGTCGACCGTGCCTTCGAGCTCGACGCCGGTCGCGAACGTACGTTTGGGCAAGAATCCCAGATCGCGGATTTCTTTTTCCAGATAGGGAGACAATCGTTTGCCGCAGGTCACGATGATGCGGCTGGGGGTCGTGAAAAAGTCCATAGAAGGCGCCGTTAGTAACTTGCTTATTTCCCGATCACAAGCGAGGGATGCAAAATCGACAAGACGGAGACATCATGAGAAGCCTGATCAAACTCGCCGCCGAAAAAGCCAAAAACACCATGATGGAAGCCCTAGGCATGGAAGCCATCGAAGTCGCACCGGAGCGCATGGTCATGCGGCTTCCCATCACCGAAAAAGTCCGCCAGCCGATGGGCCTGCTGCACGGCGGAGCGACGGCGGCCTTGGTGGAAACCGTCGCGTCCTTGGGCAGCGCGATCCAGTGCCCCGAAGGCCATGCCCCCGTCGGCATCGAAGTGAACTGCAACCACCTGCGCGGCAAAAAAGACGGCACCATCGAAGCGATCGGCACCCCCGTACATCGCGGCCGCCGCACCCACGTCTGGGACGTGAAAGTCTACGACGAAGCCCAGAAAATGATCGCCATCGGCCGCTGCACCATCGCGATCACGCCGATCGACAAGGACGCATCCGCCTAATGCGCCCGCGTCTCGTTTTCTTGGATTACCTGCGCGCCTTCGTGATTTTCCTGGTCGTGCTGCATCACGCCTTCCAGGCGTATACGTCGTACGCGTGCTACAACCTGAGCAATTACGTCTTCTCCTCGTGGTTGGCTGAAGAAGCCGCACGATCGTTCTTCTTCGATTTTTTCCAAGGCTTCCAAGACATGTACTTCATGCCGCTGCTTTTCTTGATCTCCGGATTTTTCGCGATGCCCCTTCTCGCGCGAAAAGGCCCGCTCGGCTTCCTCAAGGAACGATTCCGCCGGCTGGGACTTCCTTTTCTGTTCGGCATTACCGTCTTGGCGCCGATCGCGGCCTACGCCGCTTACCGGCTGAGCGGCGCGGAGTTTTTTCACGTGCGCTCCACGGGAGGAGCGGAGGGATTCCTGCATTTTTGGACGTCGGTGTTTTTCAAAAACCATTGGTACGCGGGGCCTTATTGGTTCTTGTGGGTTCTCCTGCTGTTCTCCTGTGTCACCGTCCTCCTCGCGAAACTTCCCACGGATGCCCTGCCTTCCCTCTCACAGAGATTGCGCGACCTCGCTTCGCGGCCTTTTCTATTCGCGGGTTTCCTGTGGCTCACGAGCTGGGTCGTCTACGCGTTGCCTCTTTGGTTTGCCCCTTCGGAACCTTGGTCTTTCCGTTTGGCTCCTCTTTGGGTGCAAGGAAACCGTATCCCTTTATACGCCGCGTATTATTTCCTCGGGGTACTTTTTGGTTTTTCGGGACCGATGACCAATCCCCTTTTCCAAAAAGACGGACCCATCGCGCGCTTTTGGCCTTTGTGGCTCACGCTCTCCACCGCCGTTTATTTCATCAGCCTGGCGCCGAGACATCTTCCGGTGGAAATTTACGTCCTCAAACGGGGGATATGCCTGTCCGCCGTCTGCGCTTTTCAGACGCTCGCTTTGATTTCGATTTTTTCGCGGTTTTTTAATCGCGAATCCGCCCTGCTGAATTTATTCTCGCGGAACGCTTTCACGATTTATCTGATCCATTTCCCGATCGTCGTCTGGCTCCAGGTGGGGCTGCTCAAGCAAACCTGGTCGCCTTTCACGAAGGCCTTCTTGGTCGCGGGACTGGGATGGTTTTTAAGCCTGGGATGCTCGGAAATGTGGACGCGGATCAAATCTCGAACGAAGGTTTCCCCGGCTTCTTAGGTTGCCCGTAGCCGTACGGACAATGCCGGCATCCGCTCTCGCAGCAATAGCCACGGCGGAAAAGGTAGTCGGTGGTGAAGACGACTTTACGATTTTCGTCGTAATAAAAATCGCGGCCTTCTTTTAATGTCTCTTCAGGTTTTCCGGGCTTTTCCGACATGATGGCTACGGACTTAGCCCGGTGAAAATATTTTCCAAGATAAAAACATGTTATAGAAGGCCTCCATGGCAGAATCCAAAACCGCCGTCGTCTGGGATCCGCGCTACCTGGAACATGACATGGGATTCGGGCATCCCGAAAGTCCCGCGCGCCTGAAGGCCGTTCAAGGCGTGCTCGAAACCCCGCAGCTCCGCGAAAATTTGAATTTTCTTTCTCCGAGGTTCGCAACCTTGGACGAGATCGCGATGGTGCATGACTTCGAGTACGTCCACAAAATCGAAAAAACCGCGGGGCGCGAGATTCAGCTCGATCCCGATACGTCCACGTCTCCCGGAAGCTGGGACGCCGCAAGGCTTGCGGTCGGCGGATTACTAGGATGTGTGGACGCCGTTTACGATCGCAGCGCTAAAAACGCGTTCGCCTTCGTCCGTCCTCCGGGCCATCACGCCGAGCGCGAACGCGCGATGGGATTCTGCCTCTTCAACAACGTCGCGATCGCCGCTGAATACGCGCTGCGCACCAAAAATGCAAAACGCGTCGCGATCATGGACTACGACGTACACCACGGCAACGGCACGCAGTGGTCGTTCTACGACCGCGCCGACGTGCTCTACGTCTCCACGCACCGCTACCCTTTTTATCCCGGCACGGGCTCGCGCCAAGAAGAAGGCAAAGACGCTGGAAAAGGATTCACGCTCAACGTCCCTTTCCTCGGAGGCGAAGGCGACCACGAATACTTGATGGCTTTTGAAAATGAAGTCCTCCCGGCGCTGCGCGATTACGCACCCGATCTCCTGCTCGTCTCCGCCGGCTTCGACGCGCATCGCTTGGATCCACTGGGCGGCATGAATGTCACCGCCGAAGGTTTTGCACATATGACTCAAGGCTTAATGGACATAGCGGATCAAGTCTGCGGCGGTCGCACGGTCTTGGTGTTGGAAGGCGGTTACAGTCTCAAAGGATTGAGTGAGTCGGTGCAAGAATGCTTAAACGTATTAGCAACAAAGAAAACGAATTAATATTTAAGAGTAGCAGTATAAGCTACAGGCTCACTTTATAAGTTGTACTAACCACGACTTGATCTGACGGTTACCCCGGTTGGTGCCGAAGTGATTGTCAGTTTAGGTTTAAGCCGATATTCTTTTCTCTCCAGAGTTTGGTTCCGTCAACGAACGTTTCCATCGGAGTCCTACCACAACACATTTTCCCCTGATGGGTTCGACGTTCGTTATACTCTTCGATCCAGAGATCCAGATCCGTCTGCAACTCCTCCAGATTCCGATAAAGTTTCTTCCGGAACGTCACCTGATAAAACTCCTGCAGGATCGTTTTATGGAACCTCTCGCAGATCCCGTTAGTCTGCGGATGCTGGGCTTTCGTTTTCGTGTGCTCGATCCCGTTCACGCCCAAGTAAAGCTCGTAGTCATGAGTCTCCAGCTTCCCGCAGTACTCCGTTCCTCGATCCGTCAACATCCGGAGCAGGTCCACGTCTTGACTCTCGAAGAACGGAAGAACCCGATCGTTCAATAGATCGGCCGATGTAATCGGGGTCTTAGTCGTGTAGAGCTTCGCAAAAGCGACCTTCGCGTAGGTATCCACAAACGTCTGTTGATAGATCCGTCCGACACCCTTTAAATTGCCTACATAAAACGTATCTTGGGATCCCAGGTATCCCGGATGAGCCGTCTCGATCTCGCCACAAGCTTCGTCGTCGGATTTCTTTCGTTCCAAGGCGATCACTTGGGCTTCGGTTAAGATCAGGCCGCTCTCTCCGACCTTCTTTTCTAACGCCATGAGACGTTTCTTAAACCGTTCCAGATCATGACGAACCCAGACGCATCGGACTCCCGCAGGAGAAATGAAGACGCCTCGTTTACGAAGCTCGTTGGAAGCCCTGACCTGCCCATGGGCCGGCTGTTCGACCGCGTATTCTACGACGGCGGCTTCCGTCTTTTCATCGATCCTGTTCTTGATGTTGGGTTTTCTTCGAGTCTTTTCGATTAAGTTCTCGATACCGCCTTCGGAGACCAACTCCTGATACCGATAGAACGTGTCCCGGGAGAAGCCCATGACCTTGCAGGCTCGGGAGACGTTCCCTAACTCTTCGGCTAAGCTTAAAAGCCCTATTTTATTTTTGATTAACTTCTGTTCTGTTGTCATTGGAGGTTACCCTTTTCTGCCCGTAACGGGCGGTTTGCTCGATACAAACCGGGGTAACCTCTTCTTTTTGGAAGTGTCAGATTAAATCGTGGCTAGTTCATATAAGTTCCTACATTAACTCTTAGTTTTTACGCGTTCACTCAAATCAACTTTTTCCGCTTCAACCTCTAATTGTTTTTTCTTGTATTCCTCTTCAGTTTTTTTCTTCCTGGCCTCATCAAGATCTCGAATCCATTTAATAACACTATGAAAATGAGAGACATCTTGAGCAACTAGTAGTCCAGGCAGAGTATCACCATATTGTCTATTAGCGTGATAAGCTGAAACGGTACCAACAATTTGCACTCCATCTACATCATTTGCGTAGAGCACGGGGCCACCACTGACACCATTAATTGCAACACCATCTATAAGATAAGAGTTTGTACGATTGGCGCTAACACAGCCTGAAAAAAAACAGAGAGTAGAAGGATACATTCCTGGATAACCTATCCAACCAACTTCATTGCCAACGGCAATAATATCATCTTTAGGTCGGAGCGGTATCAGAGATTCTGAAAAGTCGAGATCATCAGGATCAACAACTATTATTGCCGAGTCGGTCTCTTCATCTTTAAAAATTATTCTTTCAGCTCCTCTTATAAATTTAGTTTTTGTAAAATTGTGATTATAAATTCTAATGGGTTGCTCCCATTTTTCTGCCTCTGCAACCACATGTAGCGCTGTGGCAATTCCGCAAAACGTTTTGTTATCATTATAAAAACAAAGAAACCCTGTACCACTCCCACTAGGCGTCTCAATTTTCACTATGTATGGGCTTACCTTTTCAATTATCTGATCCCATTTCATATTAAAAAACCTCTCCCTATCCACCAACTATTAATAAAATTGATTTTTACTTTTATTAATTCACGCACTGCTTCATCAGAATTTTCATAACTTTATATTGTCACTTCTTAATTAAACATAAGCCAGATGCCCGTCGATAATCAGAGCTTTGGGAAGTCTACCTATACTTTTCGAAGCCTCATAAATATCGACCGCCTTTTGAGCATTCAGCCAGAATTCGGGGGAAGTGTTGAGCGCAGCTGCAAGCTTCAAGGCTAAAGGCGCCGTCACAGTCGTGCGGTCGTTAATCAAGCGATTGATGACCTTCACATCGTAACCAATGTGATCGGCAAGTTCCTTTTGGGTCAAACCCAAAGGGGTCAAATATTCCTCCTGAAGAATTTCCCCAGGAGTCGTGGGCTTTCTCTTTTTATGAGTCATAAGGGACCTCTCCCATTATTTTCTAATGATAGTCTGTAACACGAACTTGCGCGGGACCTTGATCAGTCCATTCAAACACGACTCTCCACTGATCGTTCACACGAATGCTATACAAACCCTTCAGGTCCTTTTCCAAAGTTTCCAGGTGGTTTCCTGGAGGAGACTTTAAATCCTCGATGAGATGGGCATAATGGAGCATGTCGAGCTTTCGAGCGACTACCCTTCTTGCCTTCTGCCACGAGGCTTTCTTGGGGACTTTCCCCGTTTCGAAGAATTCTTTTAGTTCCGACTTAACGAAAGATTGAATAGCCATTCGAACATTACATACCTTATCAAGGTATACTGTGGGAGAGTATTAATGACAAGCGGAAACTACTTTGAGACCTCATTAAAAGCTAAGATAGGCACTTAAGCCCCGAACCCGCCGTCGATCGTATGCTGGGCACCGGTCACCATCGCCGCTTCCGGACCGACGAGATAAGCCACCATGCCGGCGACCTCTTCCGGTCTCGCGTGTCTTTTGATCGCCATCAGGGAATGCATCATGTCTTTGAGCGGACCGTCCGCCGGATTCATGTCGGTGTCCACTGGGCCCGGCTGGACGTTATTCACGGTGATGCCGCGGGGACCGAAGTCGCGCGCGAGTCCGCGTACCATGCCTTGGAGGGCGGATTTGCTCAGCGCATAGATCGCGCCCCCGGGAAACGGCATGCAGTCTCCGTTCACCGAGCCGATCACGACGATACGTCCGCCGTCCTTCATCTGACGAGCGGCTTCCACGGCGGCATGATACGGTCCGCGCACATTCACGTCGATGACCCGGTCCGCTTCCGCGGGGTCTAATTCCAACGAATGCTTGAAAACACCGATGCCCGCATTGATCACCAAGATATCCAACGCCCCTTGCGCGGCGATCGTCGTGGCCACGGCTTTCCGGTCGGCGCTATCCGTACGAATCGCTTTTGCACCGACTTCGGTCGCCAACCGTTGCGCCGCCTCCGCGGAACTCTGATAAGTAAAAATAACGTCCGCTCCGTCCTGAATCAAACGCTTCACGATGGTCGCGCCGATGCCCCGGCTTCCGCCCAAGACCAACGCCTTTTTACCCTGTAATGTTTTCATAAGGATTCATCCTTTCCGATGAGGGAACTTCGGCGGCTATACAAAGAAAATGAGGATCCTGAAACGATTAATAAAACCGAAAATCCTCGGCCCTACCGCCACGAAAGCTTGATCTCCGTGCGCTTCTGTCAAATGATGTCGCATGACTCGAAACCAAATTTTTCTCTCTTTCCTTCTCCCCTTCGCTCTCGTCCTCGTCCAAGCCCCGTGGATCGCACTGCGGGCGCAGACCCCAACGGCTTCTGCGGGGACTGCCGTCGAGACGGTGCGCAACCGCAAAGACTTATTGCGATTAGAAGGGCGACCCGTGAGGATTCTCGGCCGGTATCTTCCGTATTCTCAAGCCTCTGACGATGTCGCGATGCGGATGGAACGGGAATTTCAGGAAGCCAATCCCGGGTCTTCGATCGATATGCACCGAAATTTGGATGCACCTCCCGATTGGGCGGGTCTCCTCTTGGAAGACGGTTTTTTCCTGCTGATTTTTCAAGCGGAGAACGCACCCTCTCATCGGTCGGCGTTGGAGCTGAAAAAACTTTCCGGAAAAAATGTAGCCGCCCACGGAATCATCCATCGCGGCCTAGGCCGGGGCACCGTCGCTTTGGCGGACGGTCACGTACTCTTGGATCGTCTTGAGATCGAAGTGCCGCCGGTCGTGCATCAGGAGGCGGATATACGACGAGAAAACGACCATAACGTCGAAGTGGTCGGACAGTACGTACTTTATTCGAATATTTTCTCTCAATTCTCCGAGCACATGAGGCGCAAGTTCGATCAACAAAGCGAAGACATTCATTTCCGTGGAAACTTTACCGTCCCGGACAATGCCCCGAAAGATTGGGCAGGCCTTCTCTTAAAAGACGGCTCTTTGGTTTTTCTTTTCGATCCCGACGACCCTCTTGCCCACCGTCCCGCGAACGAATGGAAAAAATTCTCCGGCAGGATGGTGAGGGCTTACGGTAAAATTCACGAACACAGGGGCGAATGGGGTAAAAACCTTTTATCCTACGGCTATGCGGACGCTTATCTGGATTTAGAACGCATCGAATAGACGCTCTCTTCGTCCTCTCCAGCTTGCGGCGGTTCGCGTTCCACGACCATCCTCTGCGTCGGCACGCCGAAAGCGATCTTCGAGGACTGGAAAAAGTCCACGATCTGGAAATAAATCTCCTGTTGGATGTCCATATAGAGGCTGTAGCTCGTGTCGATCAGGTAATAGACGACTTCGAAGATCAGGTGCTAGTCGCCGGTTTCCTTCAGGTGGGCGCGGTCGAAGCGCGTCTTGGGCTGCGCCGAGACGATGGCTTTGATTTTGGGCGGTATGGTTTTGAGGACACTCAACTCCGTCGCCGAATCGACCTTGAGTTTAAACACCACCCGCCGCTCGCTCATGCGTTGGTAATTGCGGATCTGGCTTTTGAGGAGGTCCGCGTTGGAGAAAATAATCTGTTCTCCGGAGAGGCTGCACACGCGCGTGGTTTTAAGCACCGATGTTTTCGACGGTGCCCTCCAAATTCCCTACCACGATGTAGTCCTGCAACACGAACGGACGGTCGAGCACGATCGCGAGCGAGGCGAAGAGGTCGCCCAGGACGTTTTGAGCGGCGAGCGCGATCGCGATGCCGCCGATGCCCAAACCCGTCAGCACGGTCGTGATGTTGATGCCTAAATTATTCAGCAGGAACAGTAGCAGGAATGAGAAAAGGGTCAGTTTCGCGAGGAAGCTCAAAAAAGAAAACGTGGTCACGCTGGCCGCGTTCTTCTGCAGGTGATCTTCGCGGTACCGCTTCAAATAGAAATTGATCAAGGCGTTCGCCCACGATGCGAGTTGAAGGATCAGGACGACCTTCAATACGCTCGCGATGTAAGACGTGGGCCGCGGCGGCAGGTTCAGCACCAAGGCCGCGAGACCTATGGCTAGCAAGAGTATAAAGACGGCTTTGGTCTTCCCGAAAAGCAGGCACGCGATCTAGAAAAAATCATGACCCGCCGCTTGCGGAGTTCTGGCGCGGCGGTTGGCCCACCGGCGCAGAAAAAATCCCGTGGACAGCACCGCGGCCCCGATGGCAAGCGCCACCAACCATTGCACGACCGTATTTCCGAGGTAAGGACCTCCGAATGACCAAAAAGATTTCATATGAGGGCATTAACCTAAAAAATTGTGGAGCGTTAAAAAATCGGGGTTTATCTGTTTTTTCCCTAAGGGATTATCTGATGAAACCTTTTTTCCGTTCTGCGTTTCAGGTCGCCTTATTTATTTTACTGGCTTATCCGACGACTTCCTTGAGCGTCGAAAACGGCTTTGTAAACGTCCGCGACGTCGATCCTGACATCCGCGTCTCTCTGATGTATGCCTCTTCTGAAAATTTCTTGGGCCGTCCCGCGGAAGGGTATGGGGCGAATGCCTGTTATCTTCGTGAACATGCCGCGCAAGCCTTGAAGGACGCGAACGCGCGCCTGCGCCTCAAGGCTGAAGCCAAAGGGAAAAATTGGACCCTGCTGGCCTACGACTGCTACCGACCCGAAAAAGCGGTCCGGGATTTCGTGCGCTGGGCTCAGGATCCTGCGGCGAACGAGACCAAGAGAACCTTTTACCCTGATCTTTCGAAATCCGACCTCCTTGGGCTGAATTACATCTCCCCCGTCTCTGGCCATGCGCGGGGAACTTCGGTCGATCTGACCATCGCCGAAGTCTCTTGGTACGGCGGCCTCCAAGAACTTCCCATGGGGACAAGAATCGATTTCTTCGGGGAACGGGCGCATACCGCGTTCGCCGATTTAAGCCAGGAAGAGAAAGAAAATCGGGCCCTTCTTCTCGAAGTCATGCGGCCCGAATTTAAGAACTATTCGAAGGAATGGTGGCACTTCGCCTTGAAAGAAGAACCTCTGCCGATTCGATCCTACGATTTCGATATCGTCGAAAGCGCCGGTCAAAAATCGGTCGCGCACTCCGAGGGAGACTTCGTCACTCACGTAACCAATCCGATTCTCCTAAGCCAGTTGGACTTCGAAACGCGCGGGCCGTTGTCTTTCTTGACTTTGTTCCAGCTCATTCATGTGCAAAATCAGCTTGCGATCCCTTCGATCGAAAGCGGCGCACATTCGACCGGAGCGGCACTTGTCAAATTCACCGAAACCTACGGCGGTTTCACGTCAGTCTTGGCTTCCGATTTAGCGCGCCTCATCGCGGAGTGGGGAATCGATTGGGAAAAAGACATCACGAAAACCTATCAGCCCGCGGCGGCCAAGACCGAAAAGGGAAAAAGTTTAAGACTCAACGGCAATGTCACGCGCGTCTTCAACGAACAATGGCTCACCTCGGGCGACGGGCAATTCCTGCTCGCGGGCGTCGTCAATCGTATCGACCGGAAGGATTTCAATCCCGGCACCTGCGGCGAAGTGCGTTTCATGTATCGTCTCTCCTATAAAGTCTCCATGGGCGGCGAAACTTACGCTTCCCGCATGCCGTTCACCGTAAACCTGGTTTTCCGTTATCCCGACGACGGCCAGAACTGCCGCAAGACCGCTTCACTGTGGAGGGCGGAAAATGCATCGAGCACAAAGAGTCTTTTAGAAGGGCCTCTCGATTTTTCTAAGCTCCGTTTCCAACAAATGGAGGTTAACGCGCAGATCGCTCGCTTCCCGTCGGACCTGGAAAACGACGAACACCGTAATTTCGCGGGCCAGGCGATCTACTGGATGAGGATTTTTTCGGTTTCCGACGGACACATGGCGCCTAAAAAACTCGAAAACACGCCGGACGTCTTGGGGATCCTCAAAGATGAAAAGAAACGGCAGGCCCTGCACACGTTCCTGTCCGAAAACTTAAACCAAATCGACGAAGGTGTTTTTAGGCTTCCCGAAGAACTGCTCACGGATCTGTCTTTGACGTATTCCACCCTGGGAAGCGCGCGCGTTGCGAACAAGCCTTTCGATCTCATTTTGAACGCCAAGCAAATCCAGGAAATCCTGGATCGATCGCCTTCCCGCTCGGATTTTCGTTTTTTAAACTCCGCCGGCGCCGTCTTGGAGCGTCTCAACACGTCTTCGTGCATGGGTTGTCATCAGGCCTCGTCGACCGCGGGTTTTCATTTCCTGGGGAACGACCGTTTCGCTTCCGGAGCCGTCGGGCAAGCCCTCGACGGCAACCGCCTCCAGATCCCGTTCTCCCCGCATTTCCATTCCGAGATCCCGAGACGTCAGGCTTATCTTCGCAAACTGTCCGGAGGAGAATCTCCCAATATCTTTCGTCCGCACCCTTCCGCGCCTCAAGCCGTCTGGGAAGATGTTGTAAAATTCCGACCGGCGGGAACCAACATGCCCTGTCCGCTTGGAAACGAAAAATTCGCCGACCGCGCTACTTGGAGCTGCGACGCCGCTAAAGGTCTTTCTTGCGAACCCTTGGTGCGCAACTCAAAATCAGATCTCACGCTCGGACAATGCATGCCATCGGCCGAAAAAATATTTTCCGGGGTATCCTGCCGCAAAAATGACCTTGAAGATCACACGGAAATCCTTGCAAAAGGATATCTAAATTCCACGACAGCGCCCATGGCGTACAACGCCGCTTCCTTTGAAGACCGTATCGTCAAAGACGAGCAGTACTACGGACTCTCCGAAGGCAAGCTCAACAGATCTGAACCCAACTGCCGGCCGACCCGGATCGGAGTCCCCTTGGGCCGTGTGACGCGTTCCTGCACTTCCGCCGACATGTCCCTCGAAAGTTTCAAAGCGGATAAAATCCCGAACGAGGCCTGTGCCATCGTCGGCGGCAAAGGATTCGAGGAAATGGCGAAGGGCTATTTCAACAGCCTCAAATTCGCCGACGGCGTCGGCCGCGGCATGCTCGACACGTGCGGTCCGCATAAAAACTGCCGCGAAGATTATATTTGCCAGGAAATGCCGGATTTTCTGACGTCAACGCGATTCGGGGTCAAACCGGAGACCTTGGCGAAGTTACGGACTCAAGGCGTCGGTTTTTGCACGCCGACCTATTTTGTTTATCAATTGAGATTAGACGGACACCCGAATCCGAAATGAAGGAACATCGATGAAACCAACCTTAAGCCTTATGCTCTTTTCGACGTTCCTCTGCCTTTCTTGGTCCTTAAACGCCCAAGAAACGAAAACCACCCCGCCCGCTAACGATTCTTACGCCCCCTACTCTCAAGACGATGCGCACAACCACGATGGAAGCCATCCCGGAGGGACTCAGGATTGCGGCGACAACTACATGCTTCCCGGCGACGTCGCGCGGCTCGGATCTCATTCCTTCATGATCCTCGGGAAGGAAGACGCCTCTCACATCCTTGCGGAACACCGCTCGGGCACGCCGCCGCACAATTATCAATTCGTCCTAAAGATCCGCCTCGACCCCGACGAAATGGCTCTCTACGAAAAAATTCTCCGCGACTCGAAAACCCTTCCGGCCTTCACAACGATTTATTTCAACGCGAAAGGCGAAGAGGTCGACCGCACGTTCTTCTGCTTGCAGGACTTATCCAAAATCTTCGGCTCGGAGAAGAAACCAGGAGACTCCTTCGAGAAACTTTTCCCCATCCGCGCCTCGCTGCAGAAAAACGCAGACCACGAAGGCGCCTTTCCCATCCGGCCGTCCGTCGTCCCCGGCGCCTTTCTGTCCCTGGAACGCGGCGACGTCGAGATCGTCTTTTCCCGTTATTTGCCCGGCTACCTCGCGCAACAGCCGTTCCGCCAAGCCATCAAAATCAGACCACAATTTATCGTCCCGCGCTTAGGCCACAGTCCGCTTTACGCCCGCGAACCGATGGAGACCGCTTCCAAAAGATCTTCCTACCGCTTGACCGACGGCACCATCGCCAAAGAAGGAGAATCGTGTCCCAAGGATTTCTATCTTCCGGAGGCCGTCGTACCCAAAACGATTCATACCTTCGTACTCTTAGCCGAAATCGAAAAAAATATGGTCCTCGCCATTCACTACTACGACCAGGCTCCCCATAATTTTCAGGTCGTTCTGAAACTGAAACTCTCCGACGCAGAAATGGAAATGTACCGTTCGGCCAAAAAAGACACGAAGATCCCGCCGCTCTTCCAGACGCGGCTGGTCGCAATCGACCCTGTTCCGCCTCAAAATTATTACTTCTGTATGGCTCATCTGAGCAGATCGATCGCATTGGGAACCCTTGGCGTCCGAGGCACGGTTTACAAGGATTCGGATTTGAACGATTACCGCCTGGGGACCCCGATGGGGATCTTGGAACTTACTTCCTCCAAGATGCAAGTGCTCGTGAACCGGAACTTGAACAGCTTCATGAATCCCGTCTTGGTCGCGAAGGACGTGCTTGAAAAGTAATGAAAATTGCGCCTCCCTGATTTTGAAGTAAAAAATCAGGGTTTACCCATCGACTTTTACAAGGATGGGGTAAAAAAGTGATGATTCGGCTCTTCCTGGATGATCGCGGCGCACACGCGGGATCTCGGAGGAAAGATAAGCGGCTGTTTAACCAACACTTGCCCTCCGAAAAATCGTCTGCTAGGTCCCCCCGTCTCATTTGAAGGCGAAGAATGAGAGAGCGAACGTAGG
>JBPOJN010000057.1:0-27811 GCA_052033505.1 Myxococcota bacterium
ATCACCGCGTCGCGGTCCTTCACCGTCAGCGTGTTGGTCCTGTCGTCCGCCACTACCGCACCGCGGTCCGAGAGAAGAGGTTTCATGCGGTCGACTAAATCTTTAGCGGTCGCGTATTTCAGGCGGAAATTTTGGGTCCTGAGGTCCGTATTGCCCGCGAAGGCTTCCGGCTTACCGACGCGGATGATACCGTCTTCGACGGCATACTCGTACCCGTTCACGCGCAGCATGGAGCGCAGCGCTTCCATGAGGTCCATTTCATGGAACGATAGAGTCACCCGTCCCGCCAAATCCTCCGGTAGGATAATGTTTAAATTGGCGATCTTGGCCAAAAACCGCAGAGCGTCACGGAGAGCCGCGTTCCGGAACTCGATCGAATACCCTTCGGTCTCGGCTCCGGAAATCGGCGCTACGTAATTATCGACCTTCAACGTCTGATGCACCGCCTGGTCCGTGAGGAGGACGCGGTCGGGATAAATCGACTCGACGGTGTATTTTCCAATTTTTTCACCTTCGCGGACGACGCGCCCGGAGAGCATGGCCATACGAAATTTCTTTCCGTAGACCAATCCTTGCACGAGGAGGGTCGCCACGTCGACGTCGTCTCCGGTCTGATAGGCGGGCACGAAGGGGCTGCGCGGCAACGGCGTCAATGCGGCCGGGCCTTTTTCGAAATGGTCTTTTGCGATGTCGGAAACCGACTCGCCTCTGACCGCCCGGTTATAAGGAATAACGACGAGAGCGCACGAGACGGTCGTTAAAAAAAACCACTTCTTGAGACTCATGAGACTCATCTTAAGGTTTCCTCCCGGCGGCGTCTTTTTTGTCCGACTTGTCCGGTGTCTTCGCTTTTTTATCCGAGTCTTTCTTAGCCTTTGAGGCGGGATCCGCAATCTTAAAGAAGCGTCCTAAGATTTCGGATTCAACCTCCTGCGTCTGCCCCTCTATGACGTGAACGCTTAAATTCTCCAAACTAAAAAGCGCGGGAAACTCTTCCATTTTTTCGATGTAGCGCAGGACATCGATGAAGCTGCCCCGGAGCTTCATCTTGAAATCGACGAACTCATAGCCCGCGAGCTCGACGACCGGGGCATAGCTCAGATCCTGGATCTGCATCCCTCCGATGAAAGCCGGTTCCGTGAGACGGGTCAAAAGCGTGGACACGTCTTGGTATGCCGGCAGGATATCGCCTGTCAGGATGCGAATTTTCACGTCCTTCCGCCGCGACAAGGGTTTCAGTTTTTCCGGGGGCACCAGGGCCATTTTCTGCAAAGAGACTTTCTCCAATAATAGCGTCTGGGTCTGAGTCTTAATCTTGCTTAAACTCTCCGCCATGGGCGCATACCCCATGCGGAAGAGCACGAAGACCAAGGCCAGCAAAAATCCGACGAACAGCAACTGCTCGCGGGGCTTGATCGGCAGGTTCCATTCGACCTTGGTCATAGGCCCTTTCCTTCCGATGGGGCGAGTAGGAGGTCGATCGAGAAAGAGTACGAAGTCCCGTGGTCACTCTCTTGACGCTGGGATGCGGTCAGTACGACGTCCTGGAAAAAAGAGGATCCAGACAGAATTTTCAAAAACTGCGCGATCGCAGGAGCTTCTTCCGCTTGGCCACTCAATTGTATCTTGATTTGAGACGTACCTCCGGCGCCTTCGACGGGTTCTTTCCGGACGGATTTCAAATTCGTCAGCCATAAAGAACGCGGCGTTACCGCCGTAAGCTCTCGAAGCACCGCGGCCCAAGGAGGGGCTTTTTCGAAAAGGGCCACTAAAGATTCCTGAGCGTTACGCGGGCCTTTGACGGCCGCCATGTCGCGGAATTTCTGATCTCTTTCCACCCTCATCGCCTTGACCTCGTTTTCGAGGGCGGTGATTTTCTTCTGAGCCTGCTGCACGCGCAACCATTGGGCTCCGACGAAAAAAAAGCACACGAGCGCAAAAATCCCGGCGTAAGTCGCCATGAGCTTGTAGGTCAGGACGAACGGCTCTTTCTGAATGAAGTTGATCCTCTGAACCGTTCTCTGGGAGGCGTTTTTCGTCATAGAGGAGATTGGGAGAGTCCGAAAGCGATGTTGTAAAGATGAGGAGCGGCAACGTCCGCCGAGGTGGGCGTGTTCAGGACGCTGGTCGTAACCGCCAGGTTATGAATCAAATGATCTTTCAACCCCATCAACGTCGCTCCGCCGCCGCACAGGAAGAGCTCATTAATTTTTTCCCTTCTAAAATTGAGGGAAAATGCGTCCATGGATCTTTGCACTTCCACCGCCACCCGCGTCAGATAACCCGATAAGGCATCGTCTAACCGGTCACGAAAAAGGGCGGCCGGATCCTCGGGCAAGGTTTCGCCCACCAACTGCCTCACGACGGCGTCCATTTCTTGCTCGGTCGCGGACAGTGCATTCGAGAGGTATTTTTTGAGTTCCAATCCCGAAACGGCGGTCAACTGCCGCATGAACAAGAGCCGGCCGTTGTTCATCGCGACAAAGGTGGAACGAGACTCGCCGAAATTAATGACGCCGTATCTCTGGTCTTTTTCGTCGGGGGCAAAACCATGCACTTTATCGAAGGCCGCGACCAAGGACACGGGCGCAGGCTCGACCATTTCCGGTTTCAATCCAGCCTTGCGCAGGAACTGCACCAGGGATTTGACGACCGCGGTCTTGACGGCGAATACCAATATAACCAATTTCCGCGCGTCCCCCGTGACGATCTCCTCCAGCACCAAGTGGCGTACTGCGTAATCACCCGGAGCCCCATCAAACGAATCCCGCATCTCCCAGTTCACGGCCTCCTTCAGGTCGTAATCCGGCATTTTGGGAAGTTCGATTTTTTTCGTGCGGAAAAAGTCTTCACCCAAACTACAGGCGACGGACACACCCTGTAGGCCTTGCGCGCGTAGGAACTCACGGAAAGGTTTTAATTCTTTTTCGTCGAGGGACGAGATATCGCCTTCGTAGATCGCGGCGACCGAGCCTTTTTGGTCCGAACCGCGGAAAAACTTGGTCGTGCGCGAGCCGATGTCGACGCCGACGACGTCCTTAGGTAACAACCGGTCGAGAAACGGGATGCTCAAGCGTTCTCCTTTTGAACTTTACGGCGCCTGCTGGGACTCTATCAGCGCGATCCTTTCCTGGATCTTCGCCAGGAAATCCGCGTTTAAACCCCGCCCCAACTCCATATAACGCGTATAATAGCGGCGAGCCTCCGAGAAATCACCAGCCGATTCCTTCAGCAGGGCCATATGGAAATAAGGATCGGCATAGCCTGGGTTGATGCGCATCGCTTCCTTGAAATGCGTTTCGGCCTCAACGAAATCGCGGCTCGAAAGATAGAGGACGCCGAGATTATTCCGGCACTCCGCGCATTCGGGATTGAGCGAAAGGGCTTTTTGGTAACGCTGCATCGCTTCTTCATTGCGCCCTAATTTTCTCAGGACGAAACCCAAGTTATTATAAGCTTCCACTTCTTCCGGGACCGTCAACTTCGAAACGACGGCCTTTCCCAAAGCCTCGGCGGCTTCCGCGTAACGCTCCGACTTCAGCAAGGACGCGCCTTCTTGCACGAGCTTGGTTCCGTCGATTTCCTGAGGGTTCGCCGAAGGCTGCGGCACAGGAGAGACCATCGCCGCCTGAGGGTTGGACGAAGAGGGTTTTCGCACAAATTTTTGATACACCACGCCCAGGATCATGATCGAAGCGATGGCGGACAGGACGAAAAGGTTTCTGTGCGATTTCACCGACGCCTCCGTATCGATCGATCGATTGTCCGCGCCTTGGAGGACGGACGCTTCGCGTTCCGCTTTTTTGAGCGCGTCATGAAGAAGGGACATGAGATTGGCTCCATTTTTTCAACAAAGGCAATCCGCGTCTCCAAGACTTATCCTTCATCTCCCGAAAGGCCTTGTCGACGATCTTGGGCGTAATGACGTGTGCCTCGTCCACATAGGCCGCCACGAGTGCCAGGTCGCAGAGACGATTGATGAGGCGCGGTATACCCGACGTGTACTTGTGGATCCTTTTGAGGGCCGCAGGCTGAAAGCTTAAACAACAAAGCGGCATCGCGACACGTACGCGATGAGTCACGTACTCGGCGACTTCCTCCGCGGAAAAAGGATTTAGGATGCACTGGATCTGTATTCTTTGGCGCAGCTGGCGAAAATCGTGGCGTCTCAATTTCTGCAACAGCTCAGGCTGCCCCGCGAGCAAGATCTGGATCAATTTATGGGTCTCGGTCTCGAGGTTGGAAAGCAGGCGCAGCATCTCCAGGGACTCATCGGGAAGGTTTTGCGCTTCGTCGATGATGACGACCACGTTTTTTCCCTCGAAATCGCGCCTCAACAAGAAGCCATTCAGGGCTGTGAGATAATCCTGAATAGATTCTCCTGGAACGTCGCCTAAGCCCAAATCCGTCGCGATCGCCTTCAAAAGATCACGGGGCGACAATAAAGGATTCATGACGAGGGCGGTTTCGGTGTTTTTGTTTTGGCTCAGAAGATTTAAAAGAGCGCGTAGCGACGTCGTCTTACCGGTACCAACTTCACCGGCAAGCAGTAGGAAACCTCGACGATGCTCGATTCCGTATTTTAACGTCTCGATGATTTCGCGATGCCGGGGAGAAAGGTAAAAAAAGCGCGTGTCAGGCGTGATTTCGAAAGGAGAGGATTGAAACGAGAAGAAATCCAAATACATTGCACCCCCAAATGGATGGTAAGAATCCCTTCTCTAACTTAATCTAATAAGATTTCCAACCAGAAAGACTCAAACTCGTCGAAGAACTTCCCACGCCGGACATGCCGGGCACGCCAACCAAGAGATCGGAGCTGAACTGCACACTCAAGTTCGTCGCGGAGTTCATGTTGAAATTGCCGCCGCCCATGAAAGAGCCGGTGAAGTCTAAATTATCCGTGTTGCTAAAGTTCAAATTTCCGGAATTCCAGACCGCACCGCTTACCTTGAGCCCATCGGCGTTCTGCAGGTTGACGTTTCCATGAGCGGCCAAAGCCGGCATGTGTGTAGTGGCATCCAATGCCACACTCAAAAACTTCAACCCCGTCCGATTATCCCCGGTTATATTACCTTCCGCCACGACGGTGCCGTTGATAGTAGCATTATTCCCTGCAAACGTAACATTGCCCGATGTATACATCACGCCATTGACCGTCGCGCCGGCCGTAATGGTCACATTGCCGGTGACACAACGGTTTCCCGTGTAGCTTCCAGTGATGGTTAGGTTGCCGATATGGGTGGTAGTACACATCGCTTGGTAGGGAGAAAAACTCAAAGACGGCACGGCAAGACTTAAATCCTTCGTGATATTTCCGTGCACAGTGACGGAAGCTCCGATGTTTGCGTTCCCGTGTAGACCCGCATCGCCGTAGACATCTCCGGACGAACTCGTCATATTGATGTTTCCATTGACCATCGTCACGTAGGAATAACCGCTGCCCTCTTGTCCCACGCTTTGAGTGACTGTCCGGACCGCGTCCCCCACTTTTGCAGTGACCTTGATGGTGGCTGCCGTCGTGCTTTGATTGGAATATTCGACCCAAAACTGCCCTGGAGACAGCGTGACGGGTGTACCGCCGTAAGGAGTTCCTGTAGGCGAGACATTGTCGCTGAAATCCGAATCACCGTTGAATTGACTCATCAGGATATACTGAATTCCGCCTTCGGCGACGTTGGCTGCCTGTTGGGACGTCAAATCATCGGCCTGGCTTTCCACATCGGCGCCGGTGACCGACACCATGGAAACGCCCATACTTCCCAAGAGGAACATCGCTAAAAGAACGGTGATGATCGCCATATCAAGACCTCTTTAAGTTCCTAGGTTGCACCTTTGACTCCAAGGTGACGCTCTGCTCTCCCTTTTGGACCGACACGCGAACCGCAACCCTCCAGAGATCGGTCGCAGATGGAGACACCGCAGGAGCAGACACGGACGCTTCGGAAATATTCGTATACGAAAACGCCAAGCTTTGAACGCCGCGCGCCAGAACGTCACTATTCCTCATGAGGTTCGTGCCGCTCAAATAATAACGGATGTTATTGCTATCCACGTCGATGAAACGGAACTCTGACGCGCTCGCAGTGACAACACTGGAAGAATCTTTCAGCGCCGCGATCTCGGAGGACATGCGGCCCAATGCGTACTGAGCTTGATTCAAGCCTTCGCTACGCGATTGCGCGAGCGTCCAACTGTCCAAAACAGGTTGCAGAAACACAACGGAGGCCGAGATCAAAATGCTCGCTAAAGAGATGACCAAGATCATCTCCATCAACGTCATACCCGCGTTGTTTAAGACTCGTTTCATGTTTCCTCACAAACTCTGGGCCTCGGTCATCACCGTCGTCAGCGTCACCGGGCCCGGGAGCCCCGCATTTGACACCGTCACGACCACGCGCTTGTAGCTCGGCGTCCAATTCGACGTGATCGGAGACGGGATGGTCAAAGGTGAATCCAAATTCGAGCTTGAAACGTAACTGACCTGGACTGAAGCCGAAAAACCCGTAAACGGAGCCGTGAAATTCTCGGTCCATCCGTTGAAATCATCGATGTCGTCGTAGTTCGCCTTGGTCGTTCCCTCGCCCGTATCCGGCCCTAAGGAAGAACTCCAATTTCCGGATCCGGATTTGGACGTCAGCTCGTCGAATTTCCGAGACTTGACCTCTTCCATCAATCCATCGGCGAGCGAAACGGCCTCCGGCATGAGATTCACGCCCGCCGCGCTCACGATGACCGTCTGAAAAATCAGCATCAAAGAAGGCAGCATCAGCCCGATCAATAAAATCGCCAGCACGAGCTCGACAAAAGTGAACCCGCCTTCCGAAGAACGGTTTTTTTTTGTTCCGACTTTCATCGATTCCCCTCAATAACTGATCTCGCCCGTATTGGGCTGGACGCGGATCGTCTTCGCGGCGCCGCCGCTGGCGAGCACTACGGAACCTTGGCTCGCCAGAGACGTCGCGGAAGCGTTCGAGGGAATGCCGCGGCTGTCGAAAAGAATCGTCGACGTACCCCCGAAGCTCGGGCTTTGGAGATCGGTGCCGCGAAACTCAGGCACCAGCCCGAAGTCCACGACCATCGCCGTCCCCTTCACGGGATCCGTGACCGCTGTCGTCGTCCCCGTGGAAGCGTTGTAGTAAATGACCGAATACTGTTCGAGGCCGGCGTCAAAAGAAATGCCGCAGTAGGTGTTGCGGTTATGGGCCATGCGACGCGCGAATGAAAGATCGGATATAAGCTTACGTGACGTCGCATCGACCAAGACCGCACCCGCGCTTTCAAGGTACGGCATCGCCGCCACCGAGAGAAGGGAGGCGATGAGTATCGTGAGAACCAGATCGATTAGGGTGAAGCCCCTTTTATCGACAGAGAGACCACGAAAACTCATCTTCCCCTCCTATCTCTGGGCCGGCGATTAAATGTTACTACGGACAGTCGGCGGCCGGAGTTCCTGTAAAAGCACCGGTCGAAGTGTTGTACGCGTAGGTACACGACACTGTGCCGTCCGTGTAGCCATAGTTGTTACCGTTCTTCGTCCAAGCCGTGTCCGTTATACCTTGCTGCAGGACACCGCCGAAGATCGGGTTGGTATTGCTGGCGGCCGCGTCACTTGCGGCATCCAGAGCCGCCGGATAGTTACCCGGAGGGCCGTTATCCACCAAATCTTGAGCCCTTTGCATATTGACCGCGGCCCTTACGGCTCCCACGACACCATCGCGTGCGGCTTGCTTCGCCTTCGTGCTTAAATCGACGAATTGGGGAAGCGCCATCACGGCAAGGATGCCGAGGATCACGATGACGAGCACCAGCTCGATCAAGGTAAAACCTCTGTTATTGCGTAGAACCATACGTCACCCCCTATTAGGCTGATTCTAACACTTTATATTTTTTATTTTATTAAAATATTTAGCTTTTTTAAAATTTTTTGCTAAAGTTTATCTAAATGATAAAATACAATGTGGGTGAAAGTATAATTGCATGTAAAATAACATAATATTAGTGAATTCAGAACAATGCCTAGGGTGGTTTTTAATAAGAAAAAAAGGGGTGGAGCCGGATCTTAAATTTAGTGCTTAACTATGCCGGACAAGCCCCAGATCGGGAGGAAAATGGCCAAGGCGAAAACGGTGACCATTCCGAAAATAAGGCACAAGAGAAAAGGCTCTAACAAGGTGGCGAGATTTTTTACCGTGTGCTGAACCTCGACGTCGTAGTGACTTCCCATCGCCGACATCATCTCATCCAAGGCGCCGGTCATCTCACCGACCGCGGTTGCGTCGATCACCACCGGCGTGAAATACAGACATGTTTTCATAGCCTCCGAAATCATCTTGCCGCCGGTCACTTGCCCCATGAGACGCTCGATGTCGCGCAGGAACGCGCCGTTTTCGATCGTGCGCGCGGTGATCTCGAGACAACGGTTCATCGGCAAACCGCTTCGGTAAAGCGATGAGAGGATATGACAGAAACGTGCGTTCGCGACTTTGATATTCAGCATGCCGAAGACGGGAACTTTCATCTGAAGTGCGCCGATCCGTACCCGGCCACGTGCGGTGCGCGCATAACGGCGATATAAAAAAACGAAAAAACCAGTCACACCCAAACCGACATACCAATAAGACCGGATCCCATCGCTCGCCGCGATCATCATACGCGTGGGCAACGGAAGGTCGGCGTTAAAATGCCCGTAAAAAGACGCGAATTTGGGAATAACGAAAGTCAGCATGATCACATTGGCCGCGATCAATACAAAGATAACGATTTTCGGATAGAGCATCGCCGCCTTCACCGCGGACTTGATCTGCATTTCCTTTTCGAGCAGGCCGCAGAGGTTCTGCAATACTTCCTGCAGGATACCGGCCTCTTCGCCGGCCGCAAGCATACTGATATACAACTCCCCGAAAACCTTATCGTGCTCGCCGAAGGCCTTCGAAAGGCTCATGCCGGACGAGACGTTGATGCGTATGCGCTGCAGGATGTCTTTGAGTGTTTTATTCGTGGTCTGCCGTTCGAGCGTCCCGAGCACAGCCTCCATGCTCATACCGGCCTTAAACAACGTATGGAACTGCCGCGTCAGCACCAAGACTTCGTCCTGCTTGATGCGCTCTTTGAAGAGCTTGTCGAAACCCTTGAAATTCAGGCTTTGTCCGGCTTTTTGAACGGAGATAGGTATCAATCCGCGCTGGGATAATTGGCCTTTCAGGGCATCGGAGTCCGCGGCTTCCAGCTGCCCCGTCACCAGCGATCCTTGACCGTCTCGAGCGCGATAATTGAAGGTCGCCATAGATTAAAGATCTACCCTTCTTGAGTGACGCGCAGGATCTCTTCGACCGTCGTGATGCCCGCGTTGATTTTTTCCAAGCCGTCTTCGAGCATGCTTTTCACACCCAATTTCCGCAGTTCTTTTTCGATTTCTCCGTCGGAGGCGCGGTCGTTGATGAGCTTCCGCACTTCTTCGCCGATGGGCGCGAGCTCGAAAATACCCATGCGGCCCGTATACCCACTCATGCGGCAGTCCGCACATCCTTCGCCGCGATAGGCATGGCGCAGAAGAAGCGCGTGGTTCCCGAACCGGCCGGGATCCTCCGATACTTCCTTGCGGCAGGACGGACAGATCTTACGTACAAGGCGCTGCGCCAAGACGCCGATCAAGGCCGTCGATAGCAGAAACGGCTCGACGCCCAAGTCGATCAGGCGCGAGATCGCGCCAGAGGCGGTATTCGTATGCAACGTGGACAGTACTAAGTGACCTGTGATAGCCGCGCGCACCGCCATCTGCGCGGTCTCGCCGTCACGAATCTCGCCGATCATGATGATGTCGGGGTCCTGGCGTAAAATCGATCGTAGGGCCGCGGCGAAGGTCACGCCCGCCTTGTGGTTGATCTGGGCCTGATTCACGCCCGCGATCTCACTCTCGATCGGGTCTTCGATTGAGATGACGTTCTTTTCGACGGAATTGATCCAAGACAGGGCCGCGTATAACGTCGTGGATTTGCCGGACCCCGTAGGTCCCGTGACCAAGAAAATCCCATGGCTCTTTTTAATGAGGTTCGTGAACGTCTTATGATCGGACGGGGTGAACCCCAAAGACTCGATATCGATCGCCTGATCCTTCATCAAGAGACGCATGACGACTTTTTCGCCGTATAAAGTCGGATAGGTCGACAGACGCAAATCCAACCGCGTCGCGCCGATCTTAAGCCGCATGCGCCCATCCTGCGGCGCGCGGCGTTCGGCGATGTCCATGCCGCTCAATATCTTCAACCGTGACACGACCGGAAGCAACATCGACACCGGCAGCGTAGGCTTGTCTTCCAAAAACCCGTCGACACGATAGCGCACGCGCATGCCTTTCAACGTAGGCTCCAGATGGATATCGGAAGCTTTTTCCTCGAAGGCGCGCGCGATGATTTCATTGACCGCCATGACGATGTCCGCGCCAGAGGCGATTTTTTCCAGACTCTCACCATCGCTGCTGCGCACCTGATCCGACGTGCCGTCCGCGCTCGAGAAGGCCATCATCTCGACGTGCTCCATGACCTTCTGACGCGAGGAGCGTGCAGCTCCGACGCCGCCTGAGCATTTTTGCAGCAAGGCATCAATCTCAGTCGCGGAGGCCAGCACGGTCTCCACGTCCATATGCAGGGCACTGCGGATGTTTTCGATGCTGGCCATGTTCAGCGGATCGGCCATGGCGATTAACGCCTTGCTTCCTTCCTGGCGCAAAGGAACCGCGTGGTAACGCTTCAAAAGATGCAATGAAGCTTTTTTCAGGAGATTGAGATCGACGGTTTCATTCTTTAGGGAAACGTAAGGAATCGAAAGAGATTGCGCGAAGAACCCCAACAATTGCTCTTCAGTCACAAAGCCCTTACCAACCAAGATCCAGCCGAGATCTTCACCTAGATCCTGTTGACTGACGCGAGCCACGGCCAGCTGCGAGGTGGTGATCAGCCCCGCCTTGACCATTTCTTCTGCCAATGTATGGCCGATATTCGGACCGACGTGCTGCGGCTTCATCGTCCGGGAAGTATATCTACTTTTTGGGAACGATCCAACTCTTCAATATCATAGTCAGAGAGATCGGGATCAGGTAAGATAGCCGCAATGCGTCGTCTTGAGGATCTTCTCCGGATCATGATGGCCAAAAAAGCGTCCGATCTGCATATCGCGGCCGGTACCGCGCCGCAGATCCGTGTCGACGGCGATCTTTGTCCTATCGAAGGTCCGCCCTGCACACCCGAAGAAGCCCAGTCCATCTGTTTCGAACAATTGACCCCGGAGCAAATCAAGGCCTTCGAATCACGCAGCGAACTCGATTTGTCTTTTCCGATCGAAGGACTCTGCCGTTTCCGCGCGAACATTTACCGCCAAAAAGACACGGTGGCCGGCGCCTTCCGCAACATCCCGTTCATCATGCCGATGCCGCAGGATTTGGGCGTGCCTGAAGCCGCGCTCGACCTGATCAAAAAACCACGCGGCATGGTCTTGGTCACGGGGCCTACAGGCTCCGGCAAATCCACCACGCTGGCGTCGCTGCTCAATCTCATCAATCAAAACGACCACGTTCACATGATCACGATCGAGGATCCGATCGAATTCGTGCACGACCACAAAAACTCTTTTCTCTCTCAGCGCGAGATCGGCCGCGATTCTGCATCCTTCGTGGAAGCCTTGAAATACGTGCTGCGCCAGGACCCTGACGTCATCCTGATCGGCGAAATGCGCGACTTGGAGACGATTTCCGCCGCTATTACGATTTCGGAAACCGGCCACTTGGTCTTCGCGACCTTGCATACGAACAGCGCGGTCCAGACGATCAATCGCATCATCGACGTGTTCCCGCCGCACCAGCAGCCACAAGTCCGCACGCAGCTGTCGTTTATTTTGGAAGGTATTCTTTCGCAGCAGTTGGTGCCTAAAATCGGCGGCGGCCGCGCGCTCGCAACCGAACTGCTCCTGCCCAACCACGCGATCCGAAACCTGATCCGTGAAGACAAGATCCATCAGCTCTATTCACAGATGCAGATGGGCCAGGGAATCAGCGGCATGCACACGATGAATCAGTCGCTCGCAAATCTTTTCAAAAACAACCTCATCACATGGGAAGACGGACTGGAATACGCGACCGATCCGGAAGAATACAAACGCTTGTCAGGCAGAAAATAACTTCCTTAAGCCGCCTGGGATTTTTCGGGTAAGGCGATGCGCGCGATGGGTTGGATGCGTAGGTTTTCCGACAACTCTTGATACGAGAGTACAGCCAATTGCGGAAATTCCAATTCGATGATCTTCCGAAAATACCGCCTGACCTCTGAGATCGTCAGCACCACCGGCGGTTTCGCGCCCGGCGGCATGGGATGGCTTGCGATTTCGCGGCCGACGGATTCGACCAGATCCTGCGTCACTTCGGGTTCCAGGGCGAGATAATTGCCCTTGTCGGTCTTGCGGATCGCAGCGCGGATCGATTCTTCGATGTCGGGATCGAGCAGGTACACCGCGAGCGTCCCCGTTTGACCCGCATATTTATAGGTGATGTAACGCTTCAAACCCGCGCGCACATGCTCCGTCAACGCCACCGTGTCCCGCTCGACTTCGCCCCATTGGGCCAGCGTGGCGAATACGTTTTTCAGATCGCGGATCGAAATATCTTCCTGGACCAAGCGCTGGAAAATTTCCGAGAGCTGTAGGACGGTGATGACTTTCGGGACGATTTCTTTGACCAGGGCCGGATGGGTTTTTTCGAGTTCAGACAGCATTGTCTGAACTTCTTGGACTCCCAAAAATTCATGAGAGTGGCGCCTTAAGATGAACGACAGATGCAGGATCAGGTATTCGGAGATGTCCCACATCCGGAAGCCGGCTTGCTGCGCGATGTCTTTATACTCCGCCGAAATCCAGGTCACGACCGAGTTGTCGATCGGATGCAGGGTTTCCTTTCCGGTGATGTTGAAGAGCTGCAATTGCTCGAGCGATTCGCCGACCAGGATGCAGCCTTTTTCGATCTTGCCGCGCGCGACGGGGATTTCGTTGATGTTGATCACGTAACTTTCCGGGTCCATGTCGATCGTCTGGCCGCGGACTTGAATGCCGGGGAAATTCACGCCTAATTCGTAATACAATCCATGGCGCAAGAGCGGAATGAGTTCGTTGATGAATCGTCCGCCGTCCTGGCTGTCGTCGACGTTCGGGATTAAATCGCCGCCGACTTCCAGCGAGATCGGGGACGGCATGATGAAAGGCAGGACGTCGCCGTGCTTGGCTACGGCTTTTTTGACGACCTCTTCCTTGGGAATGTCGGCGATGGCTTGAGCCTTCTGGGTTTTTCCGCGCGCCAACGTAAACGCCAATGCCGCGAGGGCGGCGGAGAGAATGAAGAACGGCAGTTTCGGCAAGCCCGGGATCAAGGCGAACGTCAGAAGCATGATGGACGTGATGAACAGCGCCTTCGGGTAGGCCGTCACCTGCATGACGATGTCGCGACCCAAGTTCGCTTCTTTGCCTTCGGAGGCGACGCGTGTGACGACGACGCCGGCTGCGACCGAGATCACGAGGGCCGGGATCTGAGCCACCAGACCGTCACCGATCGTCATAAGGGAATACAACTTCGCGGACGCGCCCAACTCCATACCGCGCTGGATCACGCCAATGATGAATCCGCCGACGATATTGATCAGCGTGATGATGATACCCGCGATCGCGTCGCCTTTGACGAACTTCATGGCACCGTCCATAGCACCGTAAAGTTGCGATTCGCGTTGGAGAGTGGAACGGCGTTCCTGCGCCTGATCCATGTTGATGATGCCGGCCCTCAAGTCCGCATCGATCGACATCTGCTTACCAGGCATCGCGTCCAAGGTGAACCGCGCACCGACTTCGGAGACGCGTTCAGCACCCTTCGCGATGACGATGAAGTTGATCAGGGTAATGATCGCGAACAAGACCGTACCGACGACGTAATTGCCACCGACGACGAAATTACCGAATGCATGAATCACTTCTCCTGCATGCCCTTCACCTAAGATCAGGCGCGTCGAGGCGATGTTCAGGGCCAGCCGATAGAGGGTCGTGATCAAGAGGATCGTTGGAAAAGAAGCGATCTTCAGCGCTTCGGAAATGTAGAGGGCGACCAAAAGAATAATGACCGCGATCGCCAAGTCGATCGTCAGCAGGATGTCCAAGAGGAACGACGGCAACGGGACGATAATCATCCCCAAGACCGACATCACGAGGGCGGCTAAGATCAGGTCGCTGTACTTACTGATGACGTCGTTGACGCTGATGAAACGAAATTTGGCCATAGGGGCGGTTTTTTTTAAGTCCGGTAGTGAGAGTTGATCTTAACATACTCGAAGGTCAGGTCACTAGCGTAAACCCGGCACTGTCCACGGCCTTCACGGCAGCGGATCGTGACCGTGAACTCCAGATTTTTCATGGCCTGCTTGGCCTTCGCCTCGGCTTTTGGACCGGTGGAAAGGCCGCGGCGGAAGACGCAGACGTTTCCATAATAAATCTCCACACGGTCGGGATCGAGTTTCGTGTCCGAACGGCCAATGGCGCCCATGACGCGGCCCCAATTCGGGTCCTCGCCGAAGAACGAGGTCTTTACCAAAAGCGAATTCGCCGTGGTGTAAGCCATGCGGCGCGCCTCAGCATCCGTGGCGGCCCCGCGCACGTCGATCGTCACGCATTTGGTCGCACCTTCGCCGTCCTTCACCATCTGTTTGGCCAGGCTTTCCAGCACGGCGGTCAAATTCTTCTCGAAACCCTTCAAGGCCGCAGACCCGCTCAGAAGCGGTTTGTTTCCGGCCAAGCCGTTTGCCAAGATCAAGGCCGTGTCGTTGGTCGAGGTGTCTCCGTCGACGGTGACGATATTGAACGAGCGATCGACGGATTTTTCGAAGACGGATTGCAAAGTTTTGCGATCGATCGCCGCATCGGTGAGAATAAAGGCCAGCATCGTGGCGTGAAGTCCCTTCATGCGCGGTTCGATCATGCCGGCGCCCTTGGCGAAGGCGGCTATTTTGTAAGTCTTGCCGCCGATTTTCCCCGACACGTTCGCGATTTTAACGCCCAGGTCGGTGGTCAGTATCGCTTCCGCGGCGAGAGCGAAGTTTTGAGAGGATAAGTCTTTAAGGGCCTTTTGAATACCGTGCGCCACCACCGGCATCGGCATCGGTGCGCCGATCTTGCCCGTCGAGCATACTAAGACGTGTTTTTCCGAAACTTTAAGCCCCCGGGCCACAGTCTGGACCATGGCCTGCGCGTCTTTTAACCCGCGCGCTCCGGTACAGGCATTCGCGTTTCCGCTGTTGGCGACGACCGCGCGGCAGAGTCCCGAACGGATGTTCTTTTTAGATACTAAGACCGGCGCCGCCTGGACTTTATTTGTCGTAAACGTCCCAGCAACCACCGCCGGCAGATCGGAGACGAGCAGCATGACGTCCGGTTTCTTGTTTTTCTTGATTCCCGCCGCCACGCCCGCGAAACGAAATCCGGGAACGGAAATTTTCTTGGTCTTATTCTTGTCTGTTGCCATTGCCTTAACCCTTTTTCTTTAAGAGCCCCCGTGCGCCAAAAATTTAACGATGCGATCGACGCTGCCCAGCACCGAAAATGAAATTTTGCCCATCTGCGTCGCGATCAAACCCAACGACAGGAAATAAATCAGAACGCCCATGACACCACGCACCGCGAACCCGAGTTCGTAAACGTTGATCTGGGGCGCCGTCTTGGTCATGATGCCTAAGACCACGTCGGTGATAAAGATCGAGATCAAAATCGGAGCGGTAAGCTGCAGGGCGGTCACCAGAACGGAGCCGCTCATCGAAATGAATTCCTCCGAGACCGCCAAGAAATCGATGCGGGTGGCCGGAAAAGTCCAGAGGGGAAGCTGGTCATAACTCTCCACGACCGCCTTTATGAAAAGAAGGTGGCCGCCTAAGACCAAAAACAGCACGAGACCGAGCTGATAGTTCAAATTTCCGAAGATGGACGACTGCTCGCCCAACTGGGGGATCAAGAGGCGCGCCTGGGCGGCGCCGCGCTGGTTGTCGACGATGCTTCCGGCCGCTTCGAACGCGTGGAAAATCATGCCTCCCGCCAAGCCAATCGCGAGTCCGTAGAAGGCTTCCTTCAAATATAAAAGGATCGTCGCTGGCAGGGCCGTCGGCACCATCGCGGGATCGCTGGGCGCCAAGAACGGATACAGGAAAATCGTCATGACGATGGAGACACCCATGCGGATGAAACCCGGCACCGGCTTGCCGACCAAGAACGGAAGCACCGCTGTCACCATGGCGAAACGGATCATGATGAGGCTGCCGACCTTGAGAACGAAGGTCCAGTCCACCTGCACGCCCATCTGACGGAAAAATTCGTTCATTGAATGTAGTTGGGGAACGTATCGAGAAGCGAGTTCGCGAATTGCACGAGCTGAGTCATCGTCCAGGGGCCGACCAGCGCGAGCGTGATGATGATGCCGACCAATTTGGGCACGAACGTCAACGTCTGCTCCTGCACCTGAGTCGTCGCCTGCAGGATGCCGACCATGAGACCCAACGTCATCGCGACCGCCACCGGTGGCGCCGTCAAAATCAGCGTCAGATACAAAGCCTGCTTCGTGATGGAAATGAGATAGGCTTCCATATTTTAAACATACCCCAAAATAAGGCCCTTAGCGACCAAGTACCAACCGTTCACGAGCACGAAGAGGAGCAGCTTAAACGGCAAAGCCACGGTGACCGGCGACAGCTGGAACATACCCAACGAGAGCAATATATTGGTGACGACGATGTCGATCACGAGGAACGGCAGAAACACGATAAAACCGATCTGAAAAGCCTCCGATAATTCCGAAATAACGAACGCGGGGACCAAGACTTCGAAGTTGTTTTCGGTCACGGCGTCGCGATCTTCGGGCTTGCGCATTTTCTTCGCGAGCGTCGCAAAAAGATCTTTTTCCTTCGCATGCGCGTGCTTCATCAGGAATCCGCGTACGGGCTCACGCGCTTCCTTGATGACGTTCACCATGAGATTGACGGTCACCGGAGATAAAACGGGTTCGGTGGAACCTTGGTTGATGGTCGAACCGGCTGTTTTGTAGATTTCAAGACCGACCGGCACCATGATGTAGACGGTCAAGATCATCGACAGTCCGGTGATGATGACGTTGGGGGGAATTTGCTGGGTGCCGATGGCGTTGCGAATCAGGGATAAAACGACCGCGATCTTCACGAACGACGTGGTCATCATGATCACGAACGGCAGAATCGACATCGAAGCCAGCACGAAAATCAACAAAATCGGCCGCGAAATCGACTGTTCCGCGACGGTCCCGCCGCTCAACCCCGGCAGGTTCACGACCTGGGCCACCGCGTCGCCCGCGCATAAAAACAAGAACGGCAAGGCGGCCATCAGAAATTTCGCGGGGGTTTTCCCCATTTTTTTCACCATTTTTTTCAAACGATGTTTCATGCCTCTCCTTTGACGATGCGTTCTCCTTCGGCGGGCGTCAGTTCGACGACCGTGGTGAGGCCTTTTTCTCCCGAGCCCCCGCCGCCCAAGACCAAGTAACGTTCGGCGATTTTCACCAGATAAAGACTGTGATGGGGATCCAGGCGCGCGACGTCCAAGACCGTCGCCCACGCCCCGCCTAAACGCCCGCGAAAAAGGCGGCTGCGCGGGATCACGAAGCGAAATACCACGACGGCGAGCGCGAGCACGAGAATCAGTCCCGCAAGCATTTTGACGAAGAGCCAGCTGAAATCAGGGGTCGTATCCATAAGTTTATTTGAAGAGCTTCAAAATGCGGACGCCTAAATTCCCTTCGACCTCGACCAACTCCCCTTTTCCGATCACGCGGCCGGCGGCGACCAGGTCCACGGGATCCAAAGGCGGGCGGTCCAGGTCCAGGACTTGACCCATGCGTAGTCCGAGCAGGTCTTTGACGGTGTAGCTCTTACGTCCCATGACGATCACCAGAGGTACGTTCATATCCGGTGCAAGATCGAGAATGTCCCCGGATTCTTCAGATCCTTCCGAAACTTCGTCATAGGATTCAGGCTCCCCTTCTTGTCCAGGCGCTCCGCCTTCACCTTCTTCTTGTTCTGGGAATTGTTCCGAAAAAAATTCGTCCTCTCCGCCCTCTTTTGCAGTCACCACACGGTGATCAATGCGCGTCGGTTCTTCGCCGCCGAAAGCTACGTGCTTCTGGGTCACTGAAACATCATGAATTTCAGTCTTACCCGTGTCGCCTTCCATGGGTTCATCCATGTCCTCGATCGCGTCGAGTTCGGAGAGATAGGGATCGTTTTTATCCATAATAATGAAGTCCTTAAAATTTGTTCTTTAGAGAATTTCCCGTTCGGCTCTTAAAATTTTCACCTTCAGAGAGGCATGGTCCGGCACGATCTCGGCGAAGAAACTGCCACACTCCCCCTGTCCGACGCGAAGCGATAAATGACCGGCCAATCGTCCCGACTGCACGTGGGCTCCCGTATCCTCCAAGACGACGACGTCCCCCACTTCGAGGGCGTTGATGTCCGCCACTTTTAAAGGCACGCGTCCCAACTCGCTCCAGAGCGAGGTTTTGATGAATCCCAGACGCGCCAACTTGGCTGTGTCCGAAATCTCCGGCGCTTCCGAAGCCTCCACTCCATCGGAAACGTTCGCAGCCATGCTCTCAGCCATGATACGCGGCAGAAGCAAACGCGCGTAGCCGGACCTACCTCTGAAAGACAGTTTCAGGGGAATCTGCAGGGCGTCTTCCGAATCTTCCTCAGAAAAAGAAACGGCGGGCGCGAGTTCGTCCTGCGAAAAAACAAGCCCCTGCATGCGAAAATGGAGCGGCGCTCCCTCTTCGGACTGCAAGGACTTCGCCTCAAAAACGCCCGCGAATATTTTCAGAAAAAGAAACGTCAAGACGCCTTCTTCGATCTCGGTCAAAGGACGCATCGAAACCGGAAACTCCCCTGCGCCTCCCAAGAGCTTGTCGACGGCCGCATGGGCGATCAGGGGATCGATCTCGAGGACGGCTTTTTCAGGGGAGGGCGACAGAGAAAAAGTCAGGTAGATTCCCTGAGGGGCGAGCGCGCGTATTTTTTCGTTTAAAGACGCCCAAGACGGTTTTTCGAGGCGGCAGGAAAAGTCCTGAGAGAGTTCCCGTGAGAGAGTCTCCTGAATCACGCGGCGTAAACTCGAAAAAAAATCGGAACCCGCGCGGAACTTCCGAAGAAGAATCTTCATTTCTTCTTCGCGGGCGTCGATCTTGGGAATTTTTTCAAACGGAAAAGGTTTCATGAATGAAATCAGGCCACTAGCACATTGAGCGATTCAACGGCAATGCCCTTCTCTTCGAGCGCGCGCGTCAAATCCGATTTCTGGGCACGGAAAAGCTGGCCCACTTCAGGAGACACCGTGATGAACGTCGCTTGGACACGTCCTTCGGTGACGGACACTTTCAATCTCAAACCTTTGAAGAGTTCGTCGTGCAACTGCATGTCGATTTCCTTATCGCCGTCAGTCTTCGTGATCACGCGGCAGTAGCGCACGATCTGATCGAGTACGGCTTTTGGGAGCATTTTCGGGGCCGCGATGCCGGAGGCGGCCGCGGCCGACGCGGAAAGGGTTGCAGGCATCATAGACTGGGCGACTTGCAGCTCCGCTTCGAATTTCGATTTTGCGGTCTGAGCCAAGGCTTGAGCTTTGGTAAGGCCTAAGTCCGTGGCAAGGGAAGTGCCGCGCCCCTGCTGACGACCCTGGCTGTCACCGCGGAAAGAGTTGCCTCCCTGCCCACCCTGGCCATGGCCGCGTTCGGAAAGATCGCCGCGGCCGATGACCTTGCGGTCGGCTTCTTTGGCGCGCACCGTGCTCGACGAAGATTCGGACTTTCCGGAAGGATCGTCGCGATCAGATTTTTTGTCGCGGAAGCGCTTGTCGGCGTCGTCTTTGGGGCGGCTCTCGCGCTCTTGTTGGGAGACCGCGCCGCGGACGGCTTGCTGGGTTTCCGTCGCAGTAGACTGCGCGGTGGGCTGGGGCCAATTAAGATCTTGCTGCGTGTCTTCCAATACTTTTTCAAAAGGAGGCTTCTCGACGCCTTTGGGCGTGAGGAGACGGTTGGATTGGGACGCGACCGTGCGCTGCGGGCGATGATCCCGCCGGTAGTCATTCTGCCGATTATCCACTTTATCTGACATAGTTTAAGCCACGTTCTTTAGCTGGTGGATGACGTTCGCCAGCTCATCCATTTCGCGTTCTTCGATCTTCGAAAGTTCTTTTTGTAACTTCTTCCTCCAAAGATCCTTGTGCTTCTCGACCACCCGCAAATCCTTCGCGGCGTCGATATAGTCCCGCCGCGCACGCTTCACTGCCAATTCACAATTTTCGATCACCTGCTTCTGCTCTTCGATCTCCTGGTCTTTCTTCTTCTCGTCGTCTTCGAGTTTCCTCAAGTAATTCACCCTCACGCTTCCGTCGCGCGCGTGGGCCTGGCCTTCGAGGACTTTCCGGTGGAGCTCGTGGTGCGACTCGCGTTTTTTCTTCCGGATTTCTTCTTTCTCTTCTTCCAGAGTTTTCAGCTTCTTCTTTTCCTTCTCCAACCTCACCAAGGCCTGGGCGAGCCGGATCTCGGCCTGTTTCTTCGCCCTCTTCTTCATCTCCAGCATCGGCTGAAGGCGGTACTTAAGCTCAGACTTTTTCACGCGTTATCCGAACATCCCCTGGAGCTGGGCGACGGTGTCTTCGAAAGCCACATGATCCTGCGTGCCCTGCTTCAGGAAAGAGTTCACTTCTTCGATTTTTTCGATGGCGTAGTCGACGCGCGGATCGCTTCCGGATTCGTAGGCGCCGATCAAGATCAGGTCGCGTTCTTTTTCGTAGGCGGCCACGACTTCGCGCAGTTTCCGCGCGGCTTCGTTGTGCTCGGGCTCGACGATGCCACTCATGACGCGGCTCACGCTCTCGGAGACGTCGATCGCAGGGTAATGCCCGCGGGCGGCCAAGTCGCGCGATAAGACGATATGGCCGTCCAGGATCGAGCGGACTTCGTCGGCGATGGGTTCGTTCATGTCGTCGCCGGCGACCAATACCGTGTAAAACGCCGTGATCGAACCTTTGTCCGAATTGCCGGAACGTTCGAGTAGACGTGGGAGCGTCGAAAACACCGACGGGGTGAATCCTTGCCGCGCGGGAGGCTCGCCAACCGCAAGCCCGATCTCGCGCAAGGCGCGCGCGAAACGCGTGACCGAATCCATCATCAGAAGCACGCGCAAGCCCTTGTCTCGGAAATATTCGGCGACGGCGGTCGCGGCGTAAGCGGCCTTGGCGCGCACGAGCGACGGTTGGTCGGAAGTCGCGCAGAGGATCACGGATCGCGACAATCCCTCTTCGCCCAAATCGTGTTCGAGGAAATCCCGGACTTCACGGCCGCGTTCGCCGATCAAGCCGATGACGTTGACGTCCGCTTCCGTATTGCGCGCGATCATGCCGATCGTCGTACTTTTTCCCACGCCGGCGGCCGCGAAAAGCCCGACACGCTGCCCTTCACCGCAAGTAAGGATACCGTCGATCGCCTTGATACCAACCGAGATCGGCTTCAAAACGCGCCGTCTTTTCATCGGATCCGGTGGTTCAGCGTGAACGGGATAATAGGCCTCGGGCACCAAGGGCCCTTTGGTTTCCACGTCAAGTGGCTCGCCCAAGCCGTCCAAGACACGCCCTAAGAGACTGTGTCCGACCGGCACTTTCAGACAGTCACCGGTCGCCGTCACTTCACTGCCGGGCGCGATGCCTTCAAGGTTTCCGAGCGGCATTAAGAGCACGTCGTTTTCACGGAAACCCACCACCTCGGCCTTGATGGGTTGGCCATCGCCGTGCGTGGTGCCGATATAGCAAAGCTCGCCCATTTTCACGTTCGGAATGACGGCTTTCGCGACCAATCCGACGAGCTCGGTCACGCGGCCCTTCACCTTCACCGTGGAGGCTTGCGTTACGTTCTTTTGGTATTTTTCAAAGTTAATGACGGACATAAGTTTATTCTACCTCAAGCGCTCTCCAAACCCAATGCCTTCCGGATAGCATTTAACTGAGTCTCCAACCGCGCGTCCACGACACCCATTTCCGTCTCGACCAAACAGCCTCCCGGCGCGACCGACTCGTCTTCTTTGATGGTCAATGAACGGTTTTCCAGTGAAGCCACGAGGGCCGACTGCTTTTCTTTCAACACGACGGCGTCGGAAGGATGGACGCGCACGGACACGCGCCGGCCTACGGATTGGGAGATCGCATTTTTCACGACGTCGACGATGGCACCTTGCGCGACCTCGCGACCGATGACTTTTTCCGCTATCTCCATGACCATGCGGATGACCTGCGGCTCGGCGTCGGCGAAAAATTTCTCGCGTTCAGCCTCGACCTCGACCATGCGGTGGGTCAATTCGCCCAAGGCCTTTTGACGTCCTTCTTCATAACCCCGTTTGCGTTCGGATTCCTTTTCCAGACGCGCCCTTTCCTGCAGCGAAGCGGCCTCGCGGCGGAGCCTATTGGCTTCACGGCGCGCGTTGCCGATGATCTCGGCCGCTTCTTCGTATGCCGATAAGACGCGATGTTTCAGTATCGGCGCCACCTGGACAGGGCGGAACTCCGGATCGAAATCCACACGTTTGATGATGACGTTTTTCATAAGCGGCCTTTCGGCTTGGACATCACAGGAGCAGCCTTCCAATAGCGTTTCACGATCCCCTTCTCCATGAGGATGGAAATACGTTTTAAAATTTCTTCGCGTTTCGAAGCGATGGCACCCTGTGAACGCTTGCCCGCATAATCGCGCAAAAACCGTTTCAGCCTGTATCCTTCTTCCGGAGCGAGCCTTAAACACAGGGCCTGCATCCAGGAAACTTCGGTTTCTTCGACGGCCTGCGCGAAGAAAGAATATCCTATATCGCGAAGAATGTCTTCGACGGGCATACGGTCCAAAGGAAGCGAGACGACGTGTTTCTGGGCCTCCGCACGCGCAGCGGGAGCCACGGATCCTGGGTGATCGATGCGCTCCCGGATTTCACGCGCGAGTTTCGGGTGAAACCTTGTCAAAAAAGCCCTAAGCACGTCGGGTTCGACTTTATGAAACGCCTTGCGGATCTCTTCCAACCCCAAATCGCGGAACAGCGCACGCAGATCGTCCCCCTTCATCAAGACGATATGCGAAAACGAAAACGCTCCCTCGGGAGCAGTCTCGGGAAAAGAAAATCTCTTTTCGATGGAAGAGCGCACGATGTCCGCGACCGCGGACGAGACGAAGTAGGACTCATTGACGGTCGGCATCTGGACACGGATCTCTGGAGAAAGCCGGTCCAAGATGTAACGCACTTTATCCCCGGACAGAAAACGGCACATCACCCCGATCACACGGGGGGATTCGCCTTCCAGGACTTCAAGCAGCCATCCGGGATGAATGTCGTTTAACAGGGATTGAGGAGCGATCCGGCGCAAGCTCGCGGCTCGTTTTAAAAGTGCTTCCGGGCCCGAGTCGGGAGAGCCCGCGGAAAAACGTTCGGCAATTTGATTGAGATTCTCTTCGTCCTCGGGGGAGCTGAAAGCGAATAACCGCTTTCCCTGATCGCCTTGAAGCGAGCAGAGCGCCGCGACGATTTCATTTTTGCCGGATTTACGGCCCGGACTGGAGAACGATGTCGAAGAGGGCCTCATGATTTTTTTAAGCGAGGCTTATTGGAAGCTCGTATTGAGCAATTGCTTGGTGCCAGAATTGACCTGCTCGACGATCTTGCCCGTCAGGTCGATGCTCAAGGCGATCTGATGCATACCCGCCTGCATCGCGAGAAGTTCGGGCGGCGAAAATTTCCGTCCCGACGTCGTCAGGTCCATGAGGTTTTCCATCTGTAAGGCCCCGCGGTTCACGTCGGAGAGCAGATCCAAGGTCTTGCCATGAGAACGAATTTCCTGCTGCGACGTCACTTCGGACGTGCGGATTTCCAAGCCTTCGGCGCTGATGGACTTGGGCTTGAAATTCTGGTCACCCCCGCCAAAAGCGCTCAAGATCTGTTTGGTCATCTCCGACTGCGATTCCAAACGACCCGTCAGGACTTTTTCGAATTCGGAAACGCCGCCCGTGCCGGCCGACCCGACGGACGGAGCCGATTTCGAGGATTCGGTGACTGCTTTTTCCGCGATATTGGCGACGATGTTGGATGCGATTTCCGCCATAAAATTAAGCTAACTTTAAAATGCGAACGGATTAACGAGCTTGGGCGACGATGACTTCTTCCTGCTCTACCAAACGATCGCTGCGAACGCGGCCGTTGATTTTCTTGAACAAGATCTCAAGCGCGCGCGCATGGAGACGTGACGTCCAAGACTTCGAGAGACCTAAATCTTCACCCGCTTCTTCGAGCGTCTTGTTCTGGAAATAGTACATCTTGATGAGCTTGCGTTCCTTGTCCGGCAGGGATTCGATGGCTTCCTTCATGTGCTGCTTGATCTGCTGGAATTCGGCCGACTGTTCGATGTCCTTGTTCTGCTTGTCTTCCAGTTCCATGCCGTCCTCGGAAGCGTCCATGGAGATGACGTAGATGGAAGCCAAGGAATTGACCGTATCGTAGACTTCGGAGATTTCGTTTTCGACCAAACGCGCAGTCGGGCCGGTCTTCTCGGCGACGTATTGGAGGTATTCGTTGGTCGCCTGCTCGAACTTGATACGGGCATAAAGAGAACGCGGGATCCAGCCGGTCTTTCTCAGACCGTCGTAAATAGCGCCTTTAATGCGGTAATAAGCGAAAGTTTTGAAATCGACGTTCAAGCTCGCGTCGAACTTGCGCGCGGCTTCGAGCAGACCCAAACGCGCGTTACACATCACGTCGTCGAAATCGACGGAAGAGGACAGCGTCTGCATGACCTTGCTGGCGATCGCGGAAGCATAGGGCAGATACTGTTCGATCAGGGCATTGCGCTTCTCCAAATCCTTCTCCGCCTTAGACGGCAAAGGAGCCGGTTTCCCCTTCAACGGAGACGCCATAGAGACCGCATGCGCAACCGCGCCCTTGATCAACACCGACAGCGGAGCTCGTTTGCTTGATTCTTCTTTTTTCGGGGCCATCGCTTTAGGTGACATAGAGTTCCTCTCTGGGAGACTCAAGTGCACTTCTTATGCCAAGGCATATAAGTAGAAGTAAAACGGAAAAGATACGGTTTTTAACGGGTTATAGGATTTTTCTCAAAAAAAAAGGCCGCTTAAAAAAGCGGCCTGGTGTGCCCTGTCCTCAAGCATGGGGATTAAGACGGAGCGTCTTGCGATCCTCCGGGAGTTCCGGCGGGCGTCATCATCAAAGCGGCCGCTGAAATCAAGACCTTCATGGCCAACTCTTGCTGAACCGTCAGTGTGGTATTTCCAAAGATATGCCGAATGCCGCAAGGCGGCGTAAGCGTCGCCGTTGCTAAGGCCCGTGCCTTGGCTTCATCGACGATCTGCGCCACGGGGCGCTCTTTCGAGGGTGCGGCATTTTTTTTCTCGGACTTCGTTTCCTCTTCTAAAACAGGGCCGCTAGAACGTTCCTTCACAGATTTGATCGACATAGACTCTCCATCCCCTCGTAAACCTGCTGATTATCTATGAATCGCCGCGGTGACCGCACCGTCACGGGCCCCTGAGATCATCGTCAACGTCGGATCGCTGACCGACGTCGGCGCATTGCCCGGAAAGGCCACGACAGGCGGACCGGATTGGGCCAAACGTTGCTGCTCATTCATTTGATGATTGGCTTGAGCTTTAGCTCCGATCGCCCCGGCGCCCTGCATCGCGGCCCCCGCGATCAAGCTCAATCCGCCGGTGAACGGCGCCGCTAAATACGCCAAAGGAGCGAATCCACCTAAGGCTTTCAAAACACCCGAGAAAAATCCGGGTTTCTTCGCCTGAGGGGTCGTATCGTGAATGATCTGCGCGAACTGCACATGGGTGCCATTTAGCCCATAACCGTTGTTAACTTTGACACCCTGATTCGGGGCGGCATTGGGCTGATCCAGATTAGGAGTGGTAATATCCATAGTGACTCCTGACGTCCTTATTTCAATTATCGTTCAGGCTCTCCTCTCCAGTTGTGGGGGAGCCGTCATTTCTAACGCATTTCTTATAAGGTGGGCGGTTGCTGCTGAGTGGCAAAGTCAAATTGGCTATTCGCTTGGTCGCCGAGACCACCTTCGCCTAAGAGGCCCGCGGAATTAGCGCCTCCCAAGGCCGCGCGATCCGGCGCGAATCTCTGAACTTTCAGACGGAGGCGGTTGAGCCGCATGATATTGAACAAAAGAAATCCGGAAACTCCGACTAAGAGCAGTAAGAGGCTGATGATGTAGAATTTAAACCGCGTGACCGAATCCCGTGCGAGCTGGACACCCGCAACACGGACCACGTCAGCCGGAGCAATGAGGGGCTCGATGGATCCGTCTTCAGCAGTTCTTTCTTCGAGCGAAGGTGCGGAAGCGACCGACGTCGGTCCCGTCGGAACATGCAGAGGAATCGACGGCGCTCCGGTGTCAGCACGCGTGACGATGACGGTTACGTCGTTCGGATCGAGATTAGGCACGGTATTCGCGACGAATCTCTGGACCTTTCCTTCAGTGACGGTTTGAGCGACGAGCTCGTCGTTACGCGTTTTGACGACCACGGAGGCGGTCGGGCGGCGCTTGACGGGATCCAGATCCGAAAATTCATTCTCGGTCGGCACGTTCAACACCACGTCGACGTCCACGACTCCGGGAATCTTCTGCAGGGATTTTATAATTTCACCTTTGAGGGCGAGCAAGAAGCGCGCTTTTTGCTCGTCCGGCGTAGGGATCAAGCCCTTGTCTTTATAGACGCCCGAAAGACCCATTTCTTTTTTTCGTGGCAGATTATTCGCGAGCAAAATCTGGCGCGATTTGGATTCGTCACGCGCGGCGATCGAGAGTTTCCAGGAAACTTCCTGGGCGGATTCTTCTTTTTCCTTCCGGGCGTCGATGCCATTTTGGTGCAGCATGACCAGGATTTCATTGGCCTCGTTTTCATCCAGGCCGTGATGGAGGTCGGTGCGCCCGCAACCGACCGTGGCCAATAACGCGGCGAATAAAAAGACGACTGCGGTTTTTTTGATCAGGAATTTCATTGGGTCACCGTAGCGCCCGGCGGCACATACCCCGCATGGATCGCGTCTAAAAGCGCTCTGGCAAAATCGCCGGATTTTCCTTCAGGCTCCAACTCGCTCGCTTTTTGCAACTCCGCGAGGGCCTCTTCTTTTTTACCTTTGAAGAACAAAGACTCCCCTAAATACGCGCGGGCGAACGCCGAATTCGGCTTCAGTCCTAAGGCTTTTTTGTAATGCTGGATGGCTTGATCGTACTTCATTTGGGCGAACGAGACGCTGCCCATGGCGACGTAGGGGATTTCGGTATCTTCGGCCAAGACCGTAATGCCTTCGAAAACTTCCCGAGACTCTTCGTACCGCCCCATGCGCAGCAGGAGATATCCGGCCTCCATGAGGACGACCAAGTTTTCACGAGAGATGGGCACCATGAGCACGCTCCGGAAAGCACTGTACTGGATTTCGAGGAAATTCGAAAGTTTTACTGCAGAATTCAACCACTTGGCGCTCTATTAACCTCGGAAGTTTTGTCCGATCGCCTTTTCGGTGTCGGATTTCGACTTCAAGATATTAGAACGCGCTTGATAATCGCGGCTCAAGTCGTTGACCGTCACCTGCGCGACCAACATCTGCCAGTTCGCGTCGTTCATCTGCTGGAAGAGGGCTTGTTTTTCCTGATAATCCTGGCT
>JBPOJN010000019.1:0-20200 GCA_052033505.1 Myxococcota bacterium
AACATCGTCGACCAGGATTTTTTCGAAGGATTGGGTTTCCAGCACTACGTCGGTTCGGCTGCCCTGGATGACAACGAGCTTCGTGAGATGGCGATCGACCGCATCTACGATACTTTGATCGACGAAGACGAACTGCGCATCTGCGACAACGTGATCGGCCAGATCGCCGACGAGCTCGAGCCGCGTCCGTACTCTTCGCGTGAATTCATCCGCGAGATGGGGCGTTACCTCGAAAACCAGGGCAAGAACCTGTCTTCGATTGTTCTCTCGGCCTACCGCAAAGATGTCCCGATCTTTTGCCCCGCGTTTTCGGATTGCAGCGCGGGCTTCGGTCTCGTCATGCACCAGGTGAAACATCCGGACCGTCATGTGACTCTGGACTCCGCGAGAGACTTTCGCGAGCTGACTGAGATCAAAATCGCCGGAAAAGAATCCGGTCTTTTCATGATCGGTGGCGGCGTGCCCAAGAATTTCGCTCAAGACGTGGTTGTCGCGGCGGATTTGCTGGGCAAGGAAGTCCCGATGCACAAATATGCGGTGCAGATCACGGTCGCCGACGAACGCGACGGCGGCTTGTCCGGCTCGACGCTTCGGGAAGCCAGCTCTTGGGGTAAGGTCGACACGCGCGATGAGCAGATGATCTACGCGGAAGCGACGCTCGCGATGCCTTTGATCGTCAGCTATGCCTATCATCGCGGTGCCGGGAAGGGCCGCAAAGCGCGCCGCTGGGCCCAGCTTTTCGAGAAGACGACACTTTCGGCTCCCACTGAGAAGACCAAGATCAAAGCTTAAAAAATTAGATTGCGGCTCTGAAGGAAGGTTGTTGTTGGGGTAAAAGCCGTTTCTGATCGAGTCTACGGACCATGTTCACCACCGCGTTCGCGGCTTCTTCCACGCACACGATATTGTGATGATTGTACGGCACGACCATTTGTTCGACGCTTTTTAAAAGAGCGGCGTCGGCAGGTACGAGCGTGTCATGCCCGGTCTCCGAATTCTCCAAGCACAGTCCCCGTACGAAGTTCATGCCGTGGTACAACGCTTTTTCCGCGAGCATGGCGGGTAAAGGGAAATGCCTGTTCTGAGCGGGCTGCAACTGCAAGACGTTACCGACAATATTTCCGTCCAAGACCTCGTTCGGCGTGCGGCCCACGGCGCGGTAGAACGCCTCTAATTGTTCGCGTTTCATGCTGCCGAAGAGCTCGCGCAGCACGGTGTGGTCCGATGTTTCCAGAGGCCTATTCGCCCATTCCGCATGGCGTTTGAGGGTAATGCCGTTCAGAGGGGAGGCGATGGCGAGGAAGAGTCCTCCCTGCAGCTGATCGACGGCGTCCCTCATTTGAGACGGGGAGACGTCGTCGAGATGTGGCAAGTTCTTGCGCAACGTTGACAGCTCCGCGCCCTTTGCCATGGCTGCCAGTACGTAGCTCGTGAAGCCGCCGGCGGAATGTCCGCAAATCACGGGGCGTTCGCCGATCACCTCGGGATTCCGCGCGAAGTCTCGGATCAAGAGACCCGTTTTATGTTTCCACTGTGAAAGATAGTTGGTCTCCGTATCAGCGTATCGCGCGATGGTCGGAGAAAAACCGTGGTATTGAAGCGTGGCGAGGTAGTCGGGGCCGGGCTCGTAGTGGAGCATTCCCCGGATAAAGTGCAAAGGGCGGCCTCCCGTTTTTGCGGTAGGAACGGGGCCGCGGGTGGCATAGAGCGTGCGCGTACCGGTGTGCAGAATTTGGTTCAGGCCGGAGATCAACAATCGAGCGGGAGAAAGAGCCATTCATTTCCCGCTACAGAATTTCGTAAAAAAAGACGAGGACAAAAAGCTTCCAAAGTGACTTTTCTTCTTTTTTTTCAATATGTTACACTGCGTCATTTTGACGCGGTGTGTTTTAATTTTGGAAATTTTTAGGCTGAGACGGGATGCCTTGCTGAGATTGGTAGGTTTTGGCTTCGCCTCTTAATAATCGTCTCAACGCACTTTGAGCGGCTCCATCGGGGCCTTTCATCGCCAAAGAAATCGTATGATTGGGCAAGGGGATCGCGGCTTTGATGCAATATTTCAAAACACCTCGGGCGAAGCCGAAAACGTCAAAAGCGGGGGGTTGTATTTTCATATCCTGTCTCCGATTAAAATTTCCGATCCATCACCGCGAACCAGCTGCCGCGTCCTTCACCTTGAAAAATATTTTCGCGATCGTAACCTAATCCGAATTCCCACCCGCTTAAGTGCAGATTCAATTCCGCGATGTTCATGTCGTTTTGAAATCCGAAGTCGACGCCGTCTGGACCTTGATGGGCTTCGAGTCCGAGAGAGAAATTGACGCCTCTCAAAATGACATGCGTGCTGATCTGCCAATCGACGACAGCGGGCGTACGGGCGGCCGCGTAAAATTCATTGCCTTGTCCTTCCCACATCCATCCGGCCTCGAGACCTTCGAGAAAAAGAGTTCGTGCTATGGGGCCCAGTTGGTCCTGACTGAAAAGGTATTCCAGGCTTAAGCCCGAAGGGGATTGGAAAGGTGACGAAAGCGAATCGCCGATGCCGAGACCATGGAGACGCAATTTCAAGTGGTCGTTGATCTTTGTAGGCGAGATGAACGAATGCTTGATGCTTTGTTCGTAGCGAGGCAATTTTTTGTTCGCGTCCCCGTGGGCGAGAAAGGAAGCATCCGTTGTGTCCAGGCGTTTGCGGATCCGGCTCATTTCTTCGTTCACGCTGAGGGTCAGGGCGACGCCTTCTTTGTCTTTTTCTTTGCGGTAACGCTCCCATTGTTTCAAGAGGTCGTCATTGTCGAAGCGGGTTTGGGTGACGAAGCGTTCGATTTGTTTCTTGTGGTCGTCGTTTACGATCCCGATGAATTTTTTCGCTACGTAGTAGGTCTTGCGCGGACCGATGAATCCTTCCGGCGTGATAGTTTCCACCGTGAAATTGGGCGAACGTCCCATTCCGGCCGTTCCGGCCTGCCATACCATTTTCGAATTATGCAGGTTCGGTGCGGCTTCCTCGAAAAGATCATGGACCGATCCCGTGCATTCCGTGCGGCAAGCCTCGTGCGGATGCCAGAAGTCGCGTAATTGTTTCGCGTCACCCTTGGGAAGGCGGTCGAGCGTTTCCAGAAGGGCGCCTCTATAATAATGCAGGTTGTTTTTGATGTCGCTTCCGAGAACGTAGGCGTTGCCGTGGATGTGAATGTGTCCGCCCGTGTAAGAAAGCACGTTGGGGCTGCGCGCGATCATGTCGAGCATAGGATCGGGATGCGCTGTCGTTCCGAAGGTTAAGTCTTCGTTTTTGACCTTTTCCAAGGGGGTTGTGGGATTCGCGGGGTCATAAGGAACGCGATGTTTGCTGTTGATCAAGGGAGCGTGTCCCAGAATATGAACGTCGGAATTGGGGATGTTGATTTCGCCCGCCAACCAAGCGAGCGAAGCGTCGCTCAAACCCACCGCATCAGGGGTTGCTTGGCGGACGGATTCCACCACCGATTGCAGGTGTGTGAGAGGGAACTGCCAAGGCCACCACTGCAATGTCTTGTAGATCTCATCGTCTTGCCGGAAGTGCGCAAGATCGTCTTCGCCCGTCGTGAGGAAAACGAATCGCGTCTCGCGGGATTTGGGATTTGAAGGGTCTCCTTTACCCAAGGTCAGGGAGTAATTTTGAAACGGATTGATCATGTAATGATAGCCGATCAGCGCGTCCGGCGTCGCCATGATTGAGTTCACCGCATCGTGAAAGAAAAATCCCAAACCCACGAGGTCTCCCTCGTAGCGGCCCTCTAAATTGCCGACTTCGTTGCTGCTGAGATTGAAATCGGAGGCTTTTATGCGGGCTGGGTGTTCTTCCGGTCTGAAGTCGTGATTTCCGGGCACCGCGAATGTCGCGGGTTTGAGGTGATTCAGCATTTTAGCGACGATGTAATCATTGGACTGAGTCAGGCGACGGGCTTTGCCGTGGGTACGGCTGTCCGCGTCTTTGTTGTCTCCCAATAAGAAAATGAAATCGAGCTTTCCTAAGTCGTATTGGTGGTTTGCCCAGTTGATTATGGCATCGAAGTTCGCATTGGGGTTGTTGATGTCGATGTAGAGCTTTTTGTCTTTTAGCTGAGCTACTTTTTTCTCGAATTCATCCGCGCGGGAGGAAAGGTGGATGTCGGAAATGACGGCCGCTTTGAGCTCGTCAGGTTTTCCGTTTAAGTCCTGACGGTCGAAAATCATGAGGCCGCCGCGATTCAAGACTTCCGTGCGGCCATCGAGGGATTCTTGGACGAAATCGAACTTGCGGGTATTGACGCTTTCGGAAGGGTCGCTGGCAACTTTTCGGGATTCGTTGCTGAAAACTTGATCTCGGCCCGCCTCAATATGGCAGGAGATCATGTAATAATCGGCGTCGTTTCCGTAAATCGCTGCGAGGTGATTCAGATTGGGTTCGAAGCGCAGCTTCTCTTTCACTTCCTTGTCTAAGTAGTGATAAGACAATGTCGAATTGACCGCCAATTCAAAGCTCGGTGCGTTTGGGTCGGGGGCTTGCCCCCCGGGAATGAAGGGCGTGATGCGGAGCTTGTGATTCTTGCTCAAATTTTCCGCGACTTCTTGAGCGCTCTTGCCCTTTCGGCCCGCCACCAAAACGTAAAATTCACCAGGAGTTTCGTCGCCTAGAATATCTTTCTTGAAGATGTCGTCGTCATTTAAAGGAATAGGATTGCCGAGTTTGCCCTCGACGATTTCGACGTCGTCCTCTTCTATAGGCGACAAGGCCGTGCCGGTGATGACGGGTTTGGAATTGTCGACGTAGCTTTGGTGTCCCATTCTTTGAGGTATCGGCAACGCGGCGGATTCATTGCTAACTTTGTCTGAGGTTTTTTATTTTTTAATGGGATCGTCAGGATTTTGCCTTGCGTCATTTCCTCCGTCTGAGTACGAGACCCGATGGCCCGTAAATCCCCAATTACTTTATCGAAACTCTTGATCTGTGTCCCACGGCCTCTGTTCGCCGATGACATGCTCGAAATCCAAGGCGGGATGACGCTAGACGCGTCGCGCACCCCCCAAGAATCCGAAATCCTCGAAGCGTCGCCGTTTCTCGGGAAATGGGACTACGCGAAGGCGCCGCTCTGTTACCGGCCCACGGCGTGGTCGAAGTTCCAGAAATTATCTTTTGAAATCCAATATTTATTTTCGGACGGCTTGATCCTGAACGCGCATCAGCTTTTTTATCATGAGTACGGAAAAATCGTCGATGCGGACCTGCGCATCCGGTTTGAGTCGCAGAGCCGGGAATTGCGCGCGTATACGACCGAAGAAGGGCGGGCGAGGCATTATTGTTATGAAGAAGAGTTTCTTCTGATTTTGCGGTCCGCTTTCGAAAAGAAGAATAGAAAATTCGAGATCCTATTCGCCTTAGGCTTCACCCCTGCGGAAGACCGCGTGGCTTTGCCGCTGACCGCGATTGAATTCTTGGAAGAATCCTCGCCTTTGCGCTGCGTTTTGACGTGCGACGGGGATGGGGAAAAGTCTTCCGAAGGCCGCGCCGTCCTTCAAGCCGAACCGCGAAAGGGCGTCGATCCGATCTGGTTTTCGTTTCCGACCTTTTTCTTCGATCCGCGTGTCCGCCGGCTCGTGTTTCATCAAGACGGTCACAAGATCAGCCGGCTTTTGAAGGTGCTTAATACGTACGATCCTGGAAGCGCTTTCGAAAGCGAAGGCACGAATATCTTAGGCCACGAGTTTTTATTGAAAGGCCATGAAACGATCGGGACCGTCTGCCGTATTTTGCGGGAAGACCGAGAGTCTTTCGAGTTGCACGTGCTTCCCGGAAGCCAGGACGTAGCCCCGGAGAGGCGCCGTACTTTCCTGACGATCCACCAAAGGGACTACGAACGCGCGGCGATTTCCTATCAAGTCCGCTTTCCCGATGCGATTGATCCGGCGAAGACAGTTTTCGTCATGCATGCGGGTGACTGGAGCCGCCAAATCCTCAAATCCCTGTCGACCGGGCTGCAGGCGTTCTTGAAGCACGATAAAAAACTCATGCTGAACAGGCGTAAATCGATGCGCCAAAACGACCTAGTGCTCTTTAGTCACGTCGGTATCCAAGCCGTGCTCCTGCACCGCGTGATCGGTTTCCTGTTGCCGCTCCAAGCACCGCCGCCCGAAAAGGACGTCGCCGATTTCGAAAAGAAGCTCTTCGCCGACATCTCCAAGCTCATCGTGAAGAAGAACCAGCCCGGCGGCGATTTTTCAGCGGCCTTACATCACCTGTGCGGTCCGAAGGCCGTGTCTTTCTTGAGCGACTGGCTGCGTGTTTTCATGAGCCAATATTTTTCCGACAAAATCTCGCTTTACGGTGCCGCCGGCGAAGTCGTCTTACCAGCCTATCATCGCGATTTTTTGAAGATGGTTTGGACGCTGATTCAGTATCGCGCCGCCAAAACCCGCGGCGACTGTTTCTTAAGCGCCCGCCGTCCGGTCCTGCAGACCGCCGTAGAAGCGACTCCGGGCCACAAGCGTCTGGACGTGCCGTTCTTAAGCGACCAACCCGTCAGTCACGACCGCATCCCCCAGTGGCTTTTCTTAAACTGGACCGCCGCCGAATTTCTGGAAGCCTTAATGCCCCTGCAGCCAGAGGGCATTGAAGTCCACTTCGACGGACTTCCCGTGGAAGAGCTCGGAGAAAAGGGGTTTCGGGCGTAATTCCAAATAGAGTCGTCAAAAGAAAAACAGCCGCAAGGCGGCGTTGAGGGGGAGGCTCCGCGGGCTTTGCCTGTGGAGGGGGCGATGACCGAAGGAAATCCCCGTGGGACGCGAGCCCCTGTAATCGACTGGTTCGACCTGCACCCTAGATTCTTCTTGAACGGCGTCGAAATCAACGCCACCCAAGCCCAAAAACTCTCGAAGGGCGGTCTCCTCGAATGGAACGGCAAGTTCTACATGCTCAAAGACCGCGCCTTGCCCTCGCTCCAAAGGCTCGAACGTTTCTGGGAGACGCTGTCGCTCTCGAAAAACAAAGAACGCTCGCGGTCCGCGGACGATTCGATCCTGCGCCTGCCGCGCAATCAGACGTTGGAGTTGTTGTTGCTCCGCGCCTCCGGGATTCCGATCCAAGGCAATGAAGCCTGGACCGCCGTCTGCGATTTTTACGATTCCCTTTCGACCGAACGGCCCGCCTTCGCCCTGCCCGACACGCTGCGCGGCGACATCAAGCCGTACCAGCAGCACGGCGTCGCGTGGATCTACGATCTCTACCGTTTAGGTTTGGGAGGTATCTTGGCCGACGACATGGGATTGGGAAAAACCCTCCAGACCTTGGCGTTTTTGGAAAAGCTCAGAGCGACCGGCGAGATGAAGCACGTCTTGATCATTGTGCCGACGTCGCTCACCTACAATTGGATTTCCGAAGGCGAGAAGTTTGCGCCAGAGTTGCCGCTCAAGATTTTCCAGCCGAAGGAAAAAGACGCGATGACCGCTTTCCTCGGGGCGAATCCGCATGCGGCGGTGATCTGCACATACGGGCTCTTGGTCGAGCACGACGAATTTTTCCGCCAATTTCCGTGGAACATCCACGTCTACGACGAAGCGCAGAGTTTAAAAAACATCGCCTCCCAAAGGACGTACGCGTCGCGCAGCGTGCCCGCGCGCTTCAAGCTCTGTCTGACCGGCACACCGCTCGAAAATCACCTGGGCGAATTATTCTCGCTTCTCGATCTCGTCGTACCGGGCTGCATGGGCAGCCTCGAGAGCTTCCGCAAGAAATACGTGAACCCGCGCGAGATCCCGGTCGATGAAGTGGAGATTTTGAAGCTAAAGGTTAAACCTCTCGTGCTCCGTCGCCACAAATCCGAGATTTTGAAAGAATTGCCGCCGAAGATTGAAAGCCGCGTGGCGCTGCCCTTCGAGGAGAAGCAAAGAAAGATCTACCGCGACATCGCACTCAGCTGGAACGAAAAGGTCAAATCCTCGGTTGCACAGTACGGAGAAGCGCAGAGCCAGATGATGATGTTGACCGCGCTTTTGCGTTTGCGCCAGGCCTGCTCCGATCCGGCCGCCTTGCCGCAGACGAAGTATCCGTTGGTGCCGCCCAAGATTTCCCTTTTGATCGAGTCATTGGAGGAGATCGTCGAATCCGGCGAAAGCGCGTTGGTGTTTACGCAATTTTTATCGACCTATCAGCGCATCAAGTCGCAGATGGCCGAGCATAAAATTCCTTCTTTTGATATTCACGGAGGTTTGTCTCATGCCCAGAGGCAGAAAGCGCTGACGGCGTTTAAAGACCATGCGGGCGGGGCCGTGCTGTTGATGACGCTGAAAACCGGCGGCGTCGGCTTGAATCTGACGAAAGCGTCCTATGTTTTCCACATCGAGCCGTGGTGGAATCCCGCCGTCGAAAATCAGGCCACCGACCGCACGCACCGCATGGGACAGACGAATACGGTGCAGGTTTATCGCTACCTCATGCAAGAATCCGTCGAGGAGAAGATCGAGATCCTAAAAAAACGCAAAGAAGACCGTTTCCAGGCTCTCTTCGGCAAGACCGGTTTGGACGAAGAAACGATTACGGCCTCTCAAACCGCCGCGACCGGATTGTCCCAAGAAGACTTCGAATTCTTGATCCGCACAGAGATCAAATAAGGGGTTTTTCTTTGTTATTTTGACCTTGAGTATTTCCGGCGCTTTGTTACGAGCGCATTCGATATGATTCCCGTCATTCCTCGTTACAGTCGGCCTGAAGTGACCCGTATTTGGGAGCCCGAAAACCGTTTTCGTATTTGGCTCGAGATCGAGCTCTTAGCCGCAGAAGCTTGGGAAAATCTGGGGCGGGTACCGAAGGGGACGGTCGCCGGCATCCGTGCGAAAGCTAAATTCAACGTCGACCGCATCGATGAGATCGAAAAGACGGTGAAACACGACGTGATCGCTTTTTTGACCAACGTCGCCGAGTCGGTCGGTCCCGAGTCGCGTTTCTTGCATTTGGGACTCACATCCTCCGATGTGCTCGATACCTGTCTGTCCGTTCAGCTCAAAGAATCCGGCGAAATCATCCGCGATGACCTTCAAAAGCTTCTCATCGTCATCCGTAAAAGGGCGGAAGAGCATAAACTGACCCCGACGATTGGCCGCTCGCACGGCATCCATGCCGAGCCGACGACGTTCGGGCTGAAAGTCGCGACGTGGCACGCCGAAATGGCGCGCAACTTAAAACGCATGGAGACGGCCCTCGAAGAGATTTCGGTGGGGCAGATTTCCGGCGCCGTCGGGACGATGGCTCACTTGGAGCCCGAGATCGAAGCCTACGTCTGCGAAAAATTAGGACTCAAACCCGACGCGGTATCGACCCAGGTCATCGGACGCGACCGTTATGCGGCTTACTTTTCGGCCTTGGGCCTGATCGCTTCGTCCGCGGAGCGCATCGCGACCGAAATCCGCCATCTTCAGAGGACCGAAGTCTTGGAAGCCGAGGAATTCTTCTCAAAGGGCCAAAAAGGCTCGTCCGCCATGCCGCATAAGCGCAATCCGGTGCTTTCGGAAAACATCTGTGGCATCGCGCGTCTGATCCGTTCGACGGTCACGCCGGCTTTGGAAAACGTCGCCCTTTGGCATGAGCGCGACATCAGTCACTCCTCGGTCGAGCGGGTGATTGCACCGCAAGCGACCGTGCTGACGGATTTCATGTTGGTGCGCCTCGCAGGCTTGATCGATAAGCTCTTGGTGTATCCAGAAAACATGAAAAAGAATCTCGAGAAAATGGGTAAACTCGTGTTTTCCGAAGGGATTATGCTTAAACTTATCGAGTCGGGACTCACGCGCGAAGAGGCTTATGCGTTGGTCCAGAGAAACGCCATGAAGGCCTGGGAGCAAGGGGCCGATTTTGAAAAAGAAATCCGGGGCGACGGTGACATTTCGTCGCGGATCAAAGCCAAAGACATCGACGACGCGTTCAACCTAAACCATGCGCTTCGAAACGTAGACGCCATCTTTAGAAGGGTATTTTCATGAAAGCAAAAGTCTACATCACGCTGAAAGCCGGAGTTCTGGATCCTCAGGGTAAGGCGGTTCAGCATGCCCTAGGATCTTTAGGGTTTCCGGAGGTCGAGGACGTGCGGATCGGAAAATTCATCGAGCTTAAGATCAACGACTCGGACCGTGCCAAAGCCGAAGCCGACGTGAAGCAGATGTGCGAGAAGCTCTTGGCCAACACCGTCATCGAATCCTATAGGTACGAACTCGAATGAAATTCGCCATCCTCGTATTCCCCGGCTCCAACTGCGATTCCGACTCGCATCACGTTGTCACCCGCGTCCTGAAACAAAAGGCCCAATTTGTCTGGCACAAAGAAGCGAAGCTCCCGAAGGTCGACTGCGTGATCGTTCCGGGCGGTTTTTCTTACGGAGATCACCTGCGCACCGGGGCCATCGCGCGTTTTTCGCCCGTCATGCAAGAAGTCGTGAAATTTGCGAACAATGGTGGCCGCGTGCTGGGTATCTGCAATGGATTCCAGATTTTGACTGAAGCCGGGCTGTTGCCGGGCGTACTGATGCGCAATCGCGACCTGAAATTCATCTGCGAGACCGTCTCGCTCGAAGTCGCGAACAACGGCACGCAATTCACGCGCGCGTATCCGCTGAATTCCAAAGTCCGGATCCCAATCGCACACGGTGAGGGTAATTATTTTGCCGACGAGGAGACGTTGAACCGCCTCGAAGGCGAAGGCCGCGTGGCGTTCCGCTATGCGCCGGTTAATCCGAACGGATCGCAGCGGAATATAGCCGGCATCGTGAACGAAAAAGGCAACGTCTTAGGCATGATGCCGCACCCGGAGCGATGCTCCGAAAAAATTCTCAATAACGAAGACGGGCTTAACGTTTTTAAATCCATTCTCTCATGATCACACCCGACGTCATTAAACAGCATGGGTTCACTCCCGACGAATACCAACGCATCTTGAAAATCATGGGCCGCGAGCCCACGATGGTCGAGTTGGGCGTTTTCTCCGTCATGTGGAGCGAGCATTGCTCCTACAAAAGTTCGCGCGTGTACTTGAGGAAGCTTCCCACCAAGGGCAAGCAAGTCATCTGCGGTCCCGGCGAAAACGCTGGCATCGTCGACATCGGCGACGGACTCGCGGTCATTTTCAAGATGGAATCGCACAACCATCCGTCCATGATCGAACCGTACCAGGGGGCCACGACCGGCGTTGGCGGTATTTTACGCGACATCTTCACGATGGGCGCGCGGCCGATCGCTCTCTTGAATTCGCTGCGTTTCGGAAATCCCGAACATCCCAAGACGAAACATCTCGTGAATGGAGTGGTGGCAGGCATCGCGGGCTACGGCAACTGCATGGGCATTCCGACCGTCGGCGGTGAAGTGTATTTCGACGATTGTTACAACGGGAATATCTTGGTCAACGCCATGTGCGTCGGCGTCGTACGTCAGGACCGCATTTTTTACGCGAAGGCCGCGGGCGTCGGAAATCCCGTCATCTACGTCGGGTCGAAAACGGGTCGCGACGGCATCCACGGCGCGACGATGGCTTCCGACGTCTTCGACGAAACCTCCGAACAAAAACGTCCGAACGTCCAAGTTGGCGATCCGTTCACCGAAAAGTTATTGATGGAAGCCTGCTTGGAACTTTTTCGCGGGAAAGACGTCGTGGGCATCCAAGATATGGGCGCGGCCGGGCTGACCTGTTCTTCGCTAGAAATGGCGGGGAAGGGCGGTGTCGGTATCGACATGGACCTGGATCAAGTGCCGCTTCGCGAAACCCAGATGACGCCGTATGAGATCATGCTGTCGGAGTCGCAAGAGCGCATGCTCCTCGTCGGTAAAAAAGGTTCCGAAAAACGCATCCTGAAAATTTTCGATAAATGGGACTTGGACGCCGCCGTCGTCGGCCGCGTCGTGAAGGGCGATCAGGTCAAGGTTTTCACCGGTAAAGAATTGCACGGCACGATTCCGACCGGTCCCATCACGGATGAGGCGCCTTGCTACACGCGGCCGGTCAAGAAGCCGAAATATTTGTCGGAGACGAAGAAAGATTTCGACCGCCTCGTGAAGGCTTCGTCGGGCCATCAAGATCCTAACGACATTCTGAAACGCCTGTTGGCCTCTCCGAATATCGCGAGCAAACATTGGGTTTATCGCCAGTACGATCACATGGTCGGAACGAACACGGCCATCTTGCCGGGATCGGATGCCGCCGTCGTGCGCATCAAGGATCCGCACACGGAAGGCAAGAAAACGAACAAAGCCCTCGCGATGACGTCCGACTGCAACAGCCGTTACGTGTACTTGAATCCTTATCGTGGCGCCGCGATTGCGGTTGCTGAAGCCGCGCGCAACATCGCTTGCTCCGGCGGAAAACCGCTCGCGGTCACGGATTGTTTGAACTTCGCAAGCCCGGAAGACCCTGAAATCGTGTGGCAATTCCGTGAGGCCTTAAGCGGCATGGGCGAGGCCTGCAAAGCCTTGGGCACGCCGATCATTTCCGGCAACGTGAGTTTTTATAACCAATCTCCTGAAACCGCGATTTTCCCCACGCCGACGATCGGCATGATCGGTCTGCTCGACGACGTCTCCCAGCACTGCACGCAGTGGTTCAAAGACGAAGGCGACGTCATCTTTCTTTTGGGTCCCCCGGCGACCTCCCGCGACTTCGGCGGTTCCGAATACCTGAAAATGATGACTGGGAAGATTTTAGGCGACGCCCCGGCCTTGAACCTAAAAAAAGAAAAAGCCGTCCAAGACGTAACCATACAAGGTATCCGCAAAGGTCTGATCCGTTCCGCTCATGACTGCTCCGAAGGCGGGCTAGCCGTGGCCTTGGCCGAATCCTGCATGACGGGACCCAAGGCTTTGGGTGCCGAGATCGATTTAGGAAAAGTTTCCGAAGATTCCTTGAAAAATGAGGCCCTGCTTTTCGCCGAGACTCAGTCGCGCGTCGTCGTCTCGGTCGCGGAAAGACACGTGAAGGCTTTCCAAAAGCTTGCGGCCGCCAAAAAAGTCGCCATCAAAAAATTAGGCGTTGTGGCTGGACAAGACTTGCGGATCCAGGGTTTAATCAGCCTTCCCGTCGCGGAATTAAATAGGCTTTGGTCTCAAGGTTTTGAGAAAGGCGTCCTGTAAATGTGCGGAATCGTCGGCATTTTTAACCATCCGGAAGCGGCCAACCTGGCTTATCTTGGCCTCTATGCCCTGCAGCATCGGGGGCAGGAGAGTGCCGGCATCGTGTCCTCCGACGGCAAGAATCTCTACAGCCACAAGGACATGGGACATGTCGCTGACATCTTCACGGAAGCGAACCTCCAGAGGCTTCCGGGCACGCGTGCGATCGGCCACGTCCGGTACTCGACGGCGGGTGAAAGCGCCTTGAAAAATTGCCAGCCGATTTCGGTCGATTATTCGCGCGGCAATCTCGCCGTGGCCCATAACGGCAATCTCGTGAACGCCCATAAAATCCGCGCCGAGCTCGAGGCCCACGGATCCATTTTCCAGTCCACGATGGACACGGAAGTCATCGTGCACTTGATTGCCCAGTCCACGAAAAGCTCCCTCATCGAACGCATCGTCGACGGCTTGAAACAAGTCCGTGGCGCCTATTCTTTGGTCTTCCTGACGGAAACGCGCATGATCGCGGTGCGCGACCCGTTCGGTTGGCGGCCATTGGTGGTCGGCCGCAAGGGTGACTCTTGGGTCGTCGCGAGCGAGACCTGCGCGCTCGATCTGATCGAGGCCGATTTCGTACGCGAGATGGAGCCGGGTGAGGTCTTGGTTTTCGACAAGGACGGCATGCACAGCCAGAAACCGTTCGGTATCCCCCACAAAAAGGCCATGTGCATTTTCGAATTCATTTATTTCGCGCGCCCCGACAGCCATATCTTCGGCCGCGACGTGTATATGATGCGAAAAGGCTTCGGCCAGCAGCTCGCGCGCGAACACAAGATCGAAGGCGATGTGGTCATTCCGATTCCCGACAGCGGCGTTCCGGCGGCATTGGGATACGCGGAAGAATCGGGAATCCCGTTTCAATTGGGATTGATCCGCAATCACTACGTGGGCCGCACGTTCATCGAGCCTAAGGACGCCATCCGGCATTTCGGCGTGAAGATAAAACTCAATCCCGTCAAAGAACTGATCCGCGATAAAAAAGTCATCGTGGTCGACGACTCCATCGTACGCGGCACGACGTCGAAGAAGATCGTGAAGATGATTCGCGACGCCGGCGCGAAGGAAGTCCATATGTTGATCTCTTCGCCGCCGACGACCGACCCGTGTTTCTACGGCATCGATACGCCCAGCAAAGGCGAATTGATCGCTTCTTCGCATTCCATCGAAGAGATCCGCAAATACATCGGCGCGGATACGCTCGGCTATTTGTCCACGAAGGGCTTGTATTGGTTCGAAAAGAATCCCGGCGAATGGTTCTGCGACGCGTGTTTCACCGGCAACTACCCCATCCCCATGGAAGACGGCTCGCGGAAGCTCAAGATCGCGACGCGTTAAGCCTCGACCTCATTTTCACATGTTCCGAATGATTCCCATCGCCGTGTCGTGGCGGGATTTTATGTAATTGCTCGACATTTGCTGAGCCTCGGCTTTGTGCGACATCACGTCTTGAAGGAAAGTCTGTAGGAATTGAATCTCCGTGTTTAGATCCGAACTCTGGTTGTTGAGCTTCTGGGCTTCCTGGGCCTGGTCTTGACCTAAGGTCGCGACTCGATCCCCTAACTGCGAGCGCTGCGCTTGGAGCTCTTTCATGTGATTGAGCAGGTTGCCGGCGATGTCGTTCGCCTGGGAGGTTTCCAAGGCCGAAAAAAGAAGCATGGCCATGTCGAGATTACCGCCGTTCAAGGCCATCGTGAGGAGGCGTTCGAGCTTCTTCATCTTTTCTTTTGCGGCTTGGCGCGCCTGAAATTGGTTCTGTTGCGCGGTTTGTTTGTTCGAATCTTCCAGGACTTGGTTCCACTGGGCTTGGATCTGTTCGGCGGGGATGAGTTCATAGTTCAACCCCTCGGCGAATCCCAAATCCGCACACGACGAATCGGAGATGGAGAGACCGGTCACCGGCGTATGTCCGTTGGTATCAGTTAATTCCTGGCAGCGCGTGGCTGTTGCGTTGTCCCATGCGACTTCAGGAATATCGCCGTAAGCCGTGGGAGAAGCCGCAAAAGACCGTCCCATCAGTAAATTGCGGTAGCCTTGCCGGTAAAAATCCGGGGAGGGGCAGGCGGGCCCGTTCGCAATGCTTTCAGGCGTTGCGTTCCAGTCTTCGCTACTAACTTCGACGAGGTGAAGACAGGGGGATTCGTTGTGGGGCGAGGTGCGTTCGGTATTCATGGTGTCCTCCAAGGTTTTCAGGCGTTGATGTTGGGATGAAAAGAGAGGGGCGCTCTCCGGAACGATAGGTTTTTTGGATGTGAGACAGAAGTCGCGAGGCTTTTTCTAGTTCTCCGGCGCGAAGAAGTTCGTCGACGCGACGTCTCGCAGGCAGAAGCCACCCCGAGGTTTCTTTCGGGGTTTCGGAAAAATCTTTTTGTAAGGCCTCACTCATCGCCAGAGGAGATTGCAAGACGTGCCAGGCCTAAAAGGGGCCGATTTCGACCTTTTTCGTCCGAGAGTCGGACGGCGCCATCCGAAAAGAAAACTCGAACAAAAGTCTTTTAATGCGACGCGAATCTCATGCATAAGGAAGCGCATGCGATATTTTTCATCCTATGAGCGGGATATCTTGGCTAGTTACGGTGACGCTCTTTTTCCTCCCACGGACGTCTTGACGGAATCTGCAGCGGATATCGGCTTGATCGATCGTTTGGAGACCCATTTAGGGTCTTTTTCGCCTTCGTTACGGGCTTTTTTTCGAGTGGCCTTGGTCGCTTTCGATATCTTGGCGGTTTTTTCCAAGGGAAAATTCTTCAGGTTTTTGTCCCAGTCGAAAAGGATTTCTTACATCGAGTCTTGGCGGCAATCGCGCTTGTATCCGCGGCGCTTGGTTCATCGGTTGTTGGAGGCCAATTGCCAGCTGAATTATTATTCCCATCCCCGAATTTCGGCGAAGATCGGTTATCACGTCCCGGCGGTCGCTTCCCGCCAAGGGGAACCCGCGGCTCATATCTCGGGGACGGATCGGGATTTGACTTGGGACGTCGATGTTTGCGTGATCGGAGCGGGAGCGGGCGGGGCTGTCGTCGCAAAAGAATTGGCTGAAAAAGGGCGCACGGTCGCCATCCTCGAGGAGGGGATTTATGCGACTTCGCGCGATTTTGGGAGCGAACCTCTGGAAATGGTGCAGAAACTTTATCGTTACGGCGGCATGCAGCCGACGATCGGGTTTCCATTGATTTTGATTCCCACGGGTAAGGCCGTGGGAGGGACGACCATCGTTAATTCCGGTACCTGCTTTCGTCTTCCCGATAAGATTTTGCATTCGTGGCAGGAACATTTCGGGTTGAAGGAGTTAAGCCCCGACGCTTTAAGTCCTTATTTCGATCGCGTGGAGAAGCACCTCCATATCGGAGACGTGGAAGATCCGGTGCTCGGCAGCAATGCCCGTATCTTTATGCGTGGGCTCGAGCGCATGGGGCTCAAGGGCGCTCCGCTCAAGCGGAACGTATTAGAGTGCAAGGGCGCCGGCCGTTGTTGCTTCGGCTGTCCCAATGACGCCAAGCAGAGCGTAAACTTGTCGTACATTCCTAAGGCCGTTGCGGCTGGAGCCAAGCTCGCCACGCAGTGCCGTGTGACGTCGGTCCTGCCCTTGGGTGATCGTGCAGCAGTGGTGACAGGGGAGTTTCAAGACGGACGTGGACGCACCCTGACCGTGAATGCCAAAAATGTCGTGTTTGCCGCGGGTACTTTAAATACGCCTTATCTCCTGAAAAAAAATCGCATCCATGCCGATCACCCCGATCTGGGACGGCATTTGACCATCCATCCTTCGGGAAAAATCATCGGCCTTTTCGAAGAAGAGGTGAAGGGATGGGAGGGTGTCCCTCAAGGTTTTTACCATGACGGTCTCGCCGCCGAAGGTATCATGGTGGAAGGAATTTTTACGCCGCCTTCACTGGCTTCCTTCAATATCGGCCTTCCTCCCGCGGAGCACAAAAAAATCATGGAGCAGTTCTCTCACGTGGCCTCGTTCGGATTTATGATTTCGGACACGGGCGGTGGGACGGTGAAGTATCTGCCGAACGGCGATCCGCTCATCTTTTACAGCATGGATAAACAGGATGCCGAAAAATACAAAAAAGCGCTTCGATTCCTCTGTGAGGTTTTTTTAAAGGCCGGGGCAAAAAAAATTATGACGGGTTTTCATCCCATTCCCGTCATCACCTCGGAGAGCGGGCTGGAAGAATTCGATCGTACGCCGCCGCATCGCACGGACTTTGAGCTGGCGGCGTTTCATCCTCTCGGCACGTGCCGCATGGGAAGCGATCCGAAGACGTCGCTCGTGGACGGGTACGGACAAATCCATGGTTACCAGAATCTCTTCGTCGCCGACGGTTCGATTTTCCCGTCGCCTTTGGGCGTGAATCCGCAGGAGTCGATCATGGCGTTCGCGACCCGCACGGCCGATTATATTCACGAAAACAAATTGTGAGAGCCGCATGAAAAACAAAAAAGTCGTCAAAATGTCTGAGCAGAGATCCGTCGAGGACAACATGGTCTCGCTTTTCGAATCCGTCCTAATGGAATTGGGAGAAGACACGAAGCGCGAGGGATTGAGGCGGACGCCTTTAAGAATATCGAAGGCCCTGCGGTTTTTAACTCAAGGCTATAAGGAAAACATCGATGAGATCGTGAACGGCGCCCTGTTCACGGAAGACAACGACGAGATGGTCACGATGAAGAACATCGAGATCTACAGCCTCTGCGAACATCATCTCTTGCCGTTCTTCGGTAAGTGTCACGTCGCCTACATTCCCAATAAAAAAATCATCGGCATCTCGAAGATCGCGCGCGTAGTGGACGTGTTCGCGCGCCGCCTGCAGGTGCAGGAGCGGCTCACGAAACAGATCGCCGATACGATGCAGAGAATACTAGAGCCGCGAGGCGTGGCGGTCGTGATCCAGGCCGAGCACCTCTGCATGCAGATGCGCGGTGTGCAGAAGCAGAATTCCTCCGTCGTGACCTCCTCAATGCTGGGTGCCTTCCGAAATCGCCAAGACACGCGGGAAGAGTTTATGAATTTGATCCAGGGATAATTTTTTTGATCAAACGTTCGCAGGTTTCGCGCCGTGTCGCACCGTCACGACGGTCGTGATGCCACCTCGGACGTTGAAGTCGCCGATCACTTCCATCCAGCGAGGCGCGCAGGACGCGACTAAGTCGGTTAAGATCATGTTCGTGACCTTTTCGAAGAAGTGGCCTTCGTTCCGGTAGGACCAGAAATAAAGTTTCAACGCCTTCAATTCCAAACACAGCTTATCCGGTACGTAACTCACCGTGATCGTTGCGAAGTCCGGCTGGCCGGTTTTCGGGCAGAGGCTCGTGAATTCGGGACACACCGACGTGATCATGTAATCGCGGTCGGGTTGGGGATTCGGGAACGTTTCAAGCGCTTTGCTGGGCTGGGTAGACACAGGGGCCTCCTAAGATGTTGTCTCGGTTTTGCTGATTAATTTTTTCGTAAGAGAAAGATGACAGGGAGCGTCCGGCTTTTTTCCATTTATCGGCATAGAACGTCGTAAATTCGACGCCCTCGTCGCGCGCGATCAAGGACGCTGCGAACGTGCGGAAGACGTCCCGGATCTGCGCGATGTAGTTCGGGTCATCGTGCGCAACATAGATGCGGCCTTCAGGTTTCAAGACGCGTATCAGATCTTCGACGAATCGTTCCTGAAAAAGCCGGTTCTTTGCGTGGCGGTTTTTCGGCCACGGGTCGGAGAAGAGGATGAAGATCTTGTCGAATTCCGCGTCCGCGCATTGAGGCAGGAAGGTCCGTGCGTCCATGCAGACGAGTTCGACGTTGCTCAATTTCCGTTTTTCCAGCCGGATCGCGAGTTTCTCGCAGCGCTTGAGTTTGAGCTCCACGCCGACGACGGTGCGCGTGGGATCTTCCTCGGCTAAGAAGAACAAAAAATCCCCGCGGCCGGGTCCTATTTCTAAATAACGGGACATGGGCCGCGGACATTGGTAAAGAATGGCTTGCAGGTCAAGGGGCTATGGAAACTTCGTTGCAGCGCTATTTCGATTACCTCAAAGTCGAGAAAGGCCTCTCGGCCAATACGCTCGCGGCCTATGCGAACGATCTGCAGGTCTTTCTCCAGGCCATGCTTCACCAGAAAAAGTCTTCTTGGTCCGACGTGACGCCTCCGGACGTGGTTCGTCACGCCATGTCGCTCTCGGACAAGGCGCTCAAGGCGCGTTCGCTCGCGCGGCATCTGGTGGCGCTGCGTGGATTTTTTAAATTCCTGTCGCGCGAAGGGGAAATTACGAAAAATCCCATGGCGACCGTCGAAATTCCCAAGATCGGCCGGAAATTGCCGAATTTCCTAACGCTGGACGAAGTGGACAAGGTCTTGAGTGCCGCCAAAGGCCGCGCGGAAGAGGGGCCCGAAGGCGTCCGCAATCTCGCGATGATGGACCTGCTCTACGCGACGGGCTTGCGCGTCTCGGAACTGGTGAATCTTGCGGTCGACGACGTCCATGCGGACCGCGGGTTTCTGAAGACGATGGGTAAGGGCAAAAAGGAGAGGCTCATCCCCGTCGGACGCACGTCACTTCAGTCGTTGGAGTATTACATCCAGACTTCGCGGGAAACTTTGAAAAAAGGCCGGAAGACCCAGGCCGTCTTCGTCTCGCGACTGGGAAAATCCATGACCCGGCAGATGTTCTGGAAAATTTTGAAAGACCTGACCCGCCGCGCCGGCATCTCGAAAAACATCAGCCCCCACACCTTGCGTCACTCTTTCGCGACCCACTTGGTCCAACGCGGCGCCGATCTGAGGAGCGTTCAAGCCATGCTGGGCCACGCCGACATCGCAACGACGCAGATTTATACGCATTTGAATATGTCCCACCTGAAGTCCGTGGCTTCGAAACATCCAAGGGCCTAAAATACGGTTGGAAGCTGTGAAATGAACTGTGAAATGTATTAGTTCCACACATATCGGACACGAAGGTGAGTTGATCAAGCAGCGACGCGGTCGGGATAAAGCTTCAAGCGTTCGATAGCAAAGGCTCCCGGTCTGTTTTTGGCGATACCGGAGTGACG
>JBPOJN010000003.1:0-58991 GCA_052033505.1 Myxococcota bacterium
AACGGATAATTCGCCGCGGCCGCTCCCGCGGCGGTCAACGCATTGAAGATGGTGGACTTGCCGACGTTGGGCAGTCCGACGATGCCGCATTGAAATCCCATAATGAGCCTTTTTTAAATTTCCCCTCGCGCCGTTATCGCGCGCGCCGCGGGAAGTCGATGGTTTTTACCCGGATGACGCCCTACTCGCGGATTTTCCTTGTGGTGTCGCCGCCGGTCGATTTCGCCATGACGATGCGGTTGGTGTCGGCGTCGGGGCCGATGGGATGAGGAACGGCCTCGCCTCCTTTGAGGGGAAGGGGAATCGACTCGTCGGGAAAGAGGCCGAAACCTTCTTTTTCGATGGAACACGACGTGCCGTCGGGAAGTTGGATCATGCGGCGTTTTTTTAAGGAATCTTCGATGTATCGGCCCATGAGGCCGAAAAGCTCCATGACGGCTTCTCCCTGTTCGGCGGAGATTAATGGGCGTTCCAGGTCGGCGTAGGTTACCGTTGCGGTCTGATATCCCCCGACAGGTTCATATCCGGGCAAGGGAAGGCGGGAAGCGATATAATCCGTCTCCGAATCCGTGCGTTTCCAGAGAGGGAGTCGTTCGACCTCTTCGCGCGGGAGCCCGTCGGCATCCAGGTGAGTGCGCGTTACTTTAGCCTCGAGTTGGAAAGGTTGGTGCGCGAAGGCCGACCGGATTCTCTCTTGGACTTTTTTCAAATAGGTTTGAGGAGCGACGTTTCCGGGATCGAAAGAGACCAGGATCTGGTCGCCCTGGAAGGGCGAGATGATCACGCGCGGAGCGCCCATCTCATCGGTCATGTTCAGTTCCTTGGCGACGTCGAACCAGATTTTGCGCACGAGCTGAAACTCCGCGTCGACGTGGTCCGGCGGCGGATAATGATTGCGGCGCGCCTTGGCGTTGTCGTTTTCGCAGACCGCGATGTGCCGGAAGCCGCGGTGGGCCATTTCTTCGATGAAAAAGTTGGCGTTTTCGACGTTGCCTTCGGTGTTCAGGCGGGTTTCGATCGGTCGGATCAACATCGGATACGCTGCGGAACAACGCGCGATCAAACCGATGCGCACCAAATCGCACAGCGTGCCGTCGAGAGAGAGTCCCAAGCCTCTTGTCACAGTGGTCTTCAAAGGATCCGCATGGATGAGTTTCAACAAGTCTTCAATTTGGCCCGGCGTCGGCAGTGCGAGCAGCGCGCCCAAAGCGAACGTGAGTCTCTGGAGAACGCCTCCGCCGTTGAGATGGATATCGCGGTCGACGTGGCCGGCCAATCGCCGGAGAGCCGGCTGTTCGACTTCTTCCGCGCTTTGACCGGGACGGGGTTCCTGACCGTAAACGCCGACGGGCACGTATCCTTGCGACGTGCGCAGGGCGCGCTCGAGATCGGCGTGCAGGGGACTTAAGTCTGTCGGGAGGTCCTTCTCCACGAAAAGATAATTATTCCGCTCGAATTCAGGCTTGTGCCTTTCCAGGAAACTCGTTTTCGCCGCGAGCGTTCTTAAGAATTCCCGGATTTTTCCTATGGCCTCTTTTTTTGATTCGGGATCGTTGTTTTGATCTTCGAGGGTGAGCACGGATCCGAAGGCGAAATGCTGAGGACGGAATTGCGTCAGCTTTCGCCAGGAAATGCGGCGGAAATTTTGGTGGGGATCATGGAGCTTGCGCAAAATCCTTTTGGCGACTTCGCGGTCGAAATCGCGCAGATGACCTCGGGCTTCTTCGAAGCCGCTCACTTTGAAGACGAAAGCGGTCCGGGCGGGATCCGAAAAAACGTGTGTGCTGCCGAACCGTTCTTTCAGCCAGGCCAAGGCTTCTTTTTGGAAGAGCGTGCCGACCGCGCCCATGTGGTCATCGACTTGATTGGCCGTCGTCATGTTGATGAGCAGGCGCACGACGTGGATGCTGCGCCGGTTCCCCCAAAACTCATTCCGGAGGGACTCGACCAGAAGCTGGGGGAGGCTACCACCTTCGAGCAATAGGTCTTTGGTCTCTCCGGCGACGTTTAAGAGATGGCCGGGTATCAAGCCTAAGGTTTGCTTCACCGCCGCGTTTTCGGTCACTTCGCAGAGCTGCAGTCCGCCTAACCACAAAGAGGCCGCCGCCGCGTACGCGAGCCGGTTCGTATCGGCGGTGCGCAGCTCGGGAGGTACCGTGAGCCGCAGCAGAGTGTCGTCGCTCCATCGATTTCCCAGAAGAGGACGTGGGACGTGAAGTCTTTCGAAACTTTCCGGCCCGGCTCGGAGCAAGGTTCCCCAATTCTCGCGCGCGTCGGGGCTGGGATCTCCGGGACCTGCGAAAATCCACGGAGCGTCGCGTGCGACCAAGTGGCGGGAGAGCTCTAAGGCGCTCGCCGCTTCAGGGCTGTATTTTGTGAAGACAGGAGGAAGCATGCGCCGCTTCCATCGGACCGTTGTGGAAATAGGGTGCGTTAAATTTTATCCCAATTTTATCCCATCGGAGTGTCAAAACTTCGGAATGCCGTACTCTTTAAGCTTAGAACGGGATATCGTCTTCGTCGCCCAAGATCGAGTTGGATTCTCCGGCCGGAGCGTCGGGTTCGAAAGCGGGTTGGGAGGAACGGCCACCGCCTCCACCGCCGCCCCCGGCTCCTCCTCCGCCACCTAAAAACAGAACGCTTTGGGCGATGATTTCGGTCGTGCGTTGTTTCTGGCCTTCTTTATTCTGCCATTCCCGCGTCTGAAGACGTCCCTCGACGTAAGCCTGACGGCCCTTGCTCAAATACTGTTTGCAGTTCTCGGCCTGTTTTCCAAATACAACGATGCGGTGCCACTCCGTGCGCTCGCCGCCGGGTTGGCCTTCCTTGCCGGCCCATTTTTCCGTCGTGGCGATATTGAAGTTTGCAACCGGCTGTCCGCTGGGCAGGTAACGCACCTCGGGATCTCCCCCTAAATTTCCGATCAAGATGACTTTGTTGAGAGCGGCCATGGTGACTCCTTATTTTCTAAAAAAGATCTGTCGTCACTAAGAGGGCTCTGGAGTGATGTCAAGGTCGGGAAAAGGAAAATATTTTCACGCAACGCTTCGTTGGTCGTGACGAAGCGTTGGGGATGATTCTATTTCCTAAAAATTCATTTCATCCGCCGTTTGAAGCCGCCATCGGCGCTCTGGGAACGGTTTCCGTGGCTGCCGTCATTCATCCGCCGCGCCTTTCGGTCCAGGATGAAGGATCTCTCCCCGGCGGCGGTTCGGTGGCGCAAACGATTTCTTGGCAAGCCATGCCGAAGGAAGACTTTGCCCGTGCCAAGGCTTCTCCCGGCAAAAGAATCCGCGTGAAAGCAAGGGAAGGCGTGACCTACGACATTCTTCATTATGCCCGGTTCGGATTTTTGATCGCGATCAAAACCCCGTCTTCCGGGATGATCGAAGTGACTGATCGCGAGGGTCTAAAAATGCGTTACGGGACCTTTTTTCTGCGTGAGGGGGACGCAGTGAAGCTCCCAAGCATGGCCCCTTACCGGTTTCAGATCGCCTCCTCCGCCCCAGCCTCCTTTGTGGGAAACGACCGCGTCGTAAAATCCAGCATGCCTTTCGATTTCGTGGAGCTTTTGGCGAAGGCTTTCCTGGAAAAGGGGACTCTGGTGTCAGGCGCAATTTTCGGCATGCCGGTTTCGGTCAAGTTCGACGCGCACAGCCAGATGTTCGCTTTCCCGCCTCCCGCTTCCCGGATCCGCATGGCGGCTCTCTTGGGGGCGGATCAGGCGTTATTCGACCGCGCTTCGCGGTTTCGATACGCCGTCAGAGACGCCGTTTTTCAGTTCGGGTCGTCGCGGCCTTTTTTATTCGATTCGTTAGCCGTTGACGCTCATGCGAAGAAATTGAAGGGCCCGAAGCCGTCTTTGTCTTCGAAAATCATACGCCGTATATTGGCCCGCGATACACCGTCTCATTATCAGATCTTAGGGTTGACCAAAGAGGGGCTTAAGTCGCATTCGCAATTGAAGAGGGCTTATTACAAAGCTTCCCGCGAAGCCCATCCGGACTTGCATCCTGAAAATCCGAATGCCAGAGATGTCTTCGAGGACGTCCAAAAGGCCTATGAAGCCATTTGTGAGGCCCGCGGCTGGAAGTCTTAAAGGCACTGAGACGCTTGCCTTCGTTTCCGCTCCGAGTTACGCGCGTCGTTCACTATGTCGACGTCCAAAAAAGATGTTTCCGTTTTGATCCTGGCGGCGGGCCAGGGGACGCGCATGCGTTCGAGTTTGCCGAAAGTCCTGCATGCCCTCTGTGGTCGCCCGCTCCTCGCGCACGTGATCGGGGCCGCGCGCTCCGTGAAACCGCGAAAAATCGTCGCGATCACGGGACATGGGTCGAGCCAGGTGCGGGAGGCGTTCCAAACGGAAAAATTAACCTGGGCCCTGCAATCCAAACAGCTCGGTACGGCGCATGCGGTGCTTTGCGGTCTGGATGCTTTGAAGGATGCAAGGGGCCTGCTTTATATTCTTTACGGGGATGTTCCCTTGCTCCGGCCCGAGACACTCCAACGCATGGCTCAAGCGATGCGTGAAGACGCCGCGTCCTTGGTGCTGCTCACGGCGCACTTGGAAAATCCGAAAGGGTACGGACGCATCGTTCGCCAGAATCCCAAAGATTCCGCCTCCGACGTCGCCAGGATCGTCGAGGAAAAAGAAGCGGATGAAACCGAGAAGAAAATCCGCGAAATTAATACCGGCATTTATCTCGTGCGCATCGAAGACATTCGCGAGCCGCTTCAAAAAGTCAAAAAGAGCATCGTCAAAGGCGAATACTACCTGACGGACCTCGTCGCAGAGTTGATCGCGCGCGGCAAAAGGGTGTCGACGGTTTCGGTCGAAGAACCGGAAGAAGGCCTGGGCGTCAATACGCGCGCCGAATTGGCCGTCGCCGATGCAGTCCTTCAGCGCCGTATCCGCCGCGCATGGATGGAAGCGGGAGTTACGATGATGTTTCCCGAGACCATCCGCATCGACGGAGAGGCGCATCTCGAACCCGACGTCATTCTGCATCCGGGTGTCGTGATCGAAGGGAAATCGGTGCTCAAAAAGGGCGCCGAAATTCTCCCGTATAGCGTGATCGAGCACAGCGAAGTCGGAGAAGGCGCCCGCATCGGGCCTTTCGCCCACTTGCGCCCGAACTCGAAAGTCGGCACGAAGGCGCACGTCGGGAACTTCGTCGAGCTTAAGAAAACGGTCTTGAAAGACGGTGCGAAGGCGAATCATCTGGCTTATCTCGGAGATGCGGTGATCGGCGCGCGCGCGAACATCGGTGCCGGCACGATCACTTGTAATTACGACGGGTTTCACAAATATCCGACCGTCATCGGTGAGGAAGCCTTCATCGGCAGCGACACGCAATTAGTCGCTCCCGTCACAGTGGGCCGCCGGGCTTGGGTCGGCGCCGGTACGACCGTGACGAAAGACGTACCCGACGGGGCTTTGGCGGTAACGCGGGTTGATCAACGAAATATTCCGGGATACGACTCGAAAAAGAGAAAATAACCATGTGTGGAATCGTCGGCTACATAGGTACTAAAAATGCCACTGAAGTTTTGATCGAAGGCCTGAGGAAGCTCGAATACCGCGGTTACGATTCCGCCGGCGTCGCCGTGCGTGATAGCGACGACATCCACATCGTCCGCGCCGAAGGAAAATTAAAAAACCTCGAAGACAAACTCCGCCGCGAGCCTGTTGCCGGCCAGTTGGGCATCGGACATACGCGCTGGGCCACGCATGGGCGTCCCACGGAGTCGAACGCTCATCCGCACCGCGCCGGTCCCGTCGTTTTGGTGCACAACGGTATCATCGAAAATCACCATCAGCTTCGGGAAGACTTGGTTGCCCGAGGACATACCATCAAATCGGAGACGGATACCGAGATCGTTTGCCATCTCATTCAGCAAAGAATGTACGACGGTCTGCCCATGCGGGAGGCGTTTCGAAAAGCCCTGTCGGAACTGAAGGGCACTTATGCCTTGGTCGTCTTAAATCACGACGAACCCGACCGGCTCTACATCGCGCGCAAGGGAAGTCCTTTGGTCATTGGCCTGGGCGAAGGCGAAAACTTCGTCGCCTCCGACATCCCGGCCCTCCTTCCGTACACGCGTAACGTCTTATTTTTGGAATATGAAGAGGCCGGCGTCGTCACGCGCGATAAGGTCGAGATTTGGGACGCGGAAGGCCGTAGTCTGGATAAGACCCCGACGCGCATCACCTGGGATCAGACGATGGCGGAGAAGGGCGGTCACAAGCATTTCATGATCAAGGAAATCTTGGAGCAGCCGCGCGCGATCGCCGACACTTTGTCGGGCCGGATCTCCGATGAGGGCGTTTCGAAAGTCGTCTTGGACGGTCTCGATGAGTTTTTGGAGAAGCGCGGTCCTTTTGACAGTATTGACCTCATCGCGTGCGGGACTTCCTACCATGCAGGACTCGTCGGGAAGTTTTGGATCGAGGAATTTACGCGCTTGCCCGTGAATGTCGATTTGGCCTCCGAATATCGCTACCGGAACCCGATTCTTTCCCCCAAGAAGCTGGTTGTGGCCGTGAGCCAATCCGGAGAAACGGCCGATACGTTAGCCGCAATCTTGGAAGCCCAGAAAAAAGGCGCCGGGATTTTGTCGCTTTGCAACGTCGTCGGCTCTTCGATTGCGCGAGCTTCCGACGTGACGCTCTACACGCGCGCGGGACCGGAAATCGGAGTCGCTTCGACGAAGGCATTTACGACCCAGTTGGTTCTCTTGCTGCTTCTGGGTCTGCATCTGGCAGAGTGCCGCAAAACGCTGGCGGGCCCGGAGATCGCGAAATGCCTGGATGAAGTTCTCCGCCTGCCCGACCTCATGGGAACTTTGCTGAAAGATCACCGGCGCATACAAAAAATCGCGAAAAAATACGCATCCGCGAAAGGTTTTCTCTATTTCGCCCGCGGGGCGAATTACCCTATCGCTTACGAAGGCGCCCTGAAACTGAAGGAAATTTCCTACATTCACGCCGAAGGTTATGCCGCGGGGGAGATGAAACACGGTCCGATCGCCTTGATCGACTCCGACATGCCCGTGGTCGTACTGGCGCCACGGGATGCACATTACGAAAAAGTATTATCGAATTTGGAAGAAGCCCGCGCGCGCGGCGCCCGCATCATCGGCGTCGGTACCGAGGGCGATGAAAAATTGGAAAAACTCTGCGAAGACATGGTCGGCATCCCGGAAGTCCCCTGGTATTTGCAGCCGCTCCTGACCGTAATCCCTTTACAACTGCTCGCTTATTACATCGCCGACCACAAGGGGACCGATGTGGATCAGCCTCGCAATCTCGCGAAAAGCGTGACCGTGGAATAGAAAGTTTTCCGGTACCCCATGCAACTCAACCCCGAACAACAAGAAGCCGTCCTGCATGCCTCCGGTCCTTTGCTTATCTTGGCGGGTGCCGGGACGGGGAAGACGCGTGTGCTGACCCATCACATCGCGCACCTGGTGCAGAATTGCGGCGTAGCGCCGTGGAATATCTTGGCGGTCACGTTCACCAACAAAGCCGCTGAAGAGATGCGCAGCCGCACATACGCCTTGCTGGGAAACAACGCTTCTTACGGTCGCGGATACTCGCCAGAATCAATGCCGTTCATTTCCACGTTCCACTCGGCTTGCTTGCGCATCCTGAGGCGTAGTCTCCCCTTGGGTGAAGAAAACTTCGTCATCTACGACGATGGCGACACGACGACGCTGATCAAGAAATGCCTCGAGGAATTGCGCATCGACGAAAAAACCTTGGCCCCGCGCGCGGTGGCGGCGCGTATTTCGTCCGCGAAAAACGAATTGATGTCGCCGGATGACTACGCCGACCAGGGCAGCGATATTTTTCAGACCCGCGTGGCGGATGTTTACCGGCTCTACCAGAAGAAACTGCGCGAGAATAACGCCTTGGATTTCGGCGATCTGATCTACCGCGTGGTGACCCTCTTCCGGTCGCGCCCCGACGTCTTGGCGCGCTATCAGGACCTCTACCATCACATCCTGATCGACGAATATCAGGACACGAACCACGCGCAGTACGTGCTCACGCAACTCTTGGCCTCGAAAAACCGGAATCTCTGCGTGGTGGGCGACGATGACCAATCCATTTATCGATGGAGAGGCGCGAACATCCAAAACATCCTGAATTTCGAGCACGATTATCCGGACTGTCGCGTGATCCGCTTGGAGAGGAACTATCGCTCGACGCCGACGATCCTGGAAATCGCCAACGAAGTCATCTCGCAAAATACCGGCCGCAAGGGCAAGTACCTCTGGACCGACGAGGCCACGGGCCGCGGTGAAAAAGCCCTGCTCTATACGGCCCGCGACGAAGCCGACGAGGCCCGTTTCGTGGTCGATGAGATCGAAAAAAGGATGAAAGACAGTTCGGGAGCGTCCGCCCGGTATGACGATTTCGCGGTTTTCTACCGCACTAATGCCCAGTCGCGGGCCTTCGAAGACGAATTTCAAAAACGCCGCATTCCTTACGCGATCTTCGGCGGCATGAAGTTCTATGAGCGCAAGGAAATCAAGGACATCACGGCCTATCTGCGCGTGCTCGTGAACCCGAAGGATTCGGTGAATTTGAAGCGCATCTTAAACGTGCCCGCGCGCGGCCTAGGCGCGAAGGCCGAAGAGCGTCTGGAGGATTTCGCCGCGCGCATGGAAATCTCCCTGTATGAGGCCATGGGCCGTGTCTTCGAAATTTCTGAAATGCAGAATCCGGCCAAGAAAAAGATCCAGGATTTTCACCGGCTGTTGGAAAGCTTGAGGGCGGACGTGCTGGCGACCCAGCCCCTGACGACCGTGGTCGAGGAAGTTTTGGAGAGGACCGGCTACACCGATGCTTTGAGGCAGGAAGGTACGATCGAATCCGAGAGCCGTCTCGAGAACCTGCAGGAATTTTTGAACGTCATCGGCGATTTCGAAAAAGAAAATCCCGATCTCTCGCGTACCGAAGGCGCTGCGGCGTGTTTGGACCGCATCACGCTCTCCAGCGATCCGCAGGAGAACGACCAATACGATCCCGAGCGGGGCATGGTCCCGATGATGACGCTGCATCTGGCGAAAGGACTCGAATTTCCCGTCGTCTTCTTGGTCGGCATGGAAGAGGGCTTGTTTCCCCATTCGCGCTCGCTCGATGACGCGGAGGAAATGGAAGAAGAGCGGCGTCTTTGCTACGTCGGCGTTACGCGCGCGCGCCGCAAGCTCGTCCTCACGCACGCGGCCCGGCGTCGTCTCTACGGCGGCGAGCAGTTTAACCTGCCGTCGCGGTTCTTGGAAGAAATGCCCGAAGCTTTATTGGAGAAACGTAATCCCTATTCCCAGTCGGTATCGACTCCGAAAACGCGTGCGTTTCCGGAGCATGATTGGGACACGCCGTCCCGCGAGATTTTCTTCGACGACATTCCCGAGGAAGAAGCGACCTGCCGCGCCGGCGATACGGTCTCCCATCCGGTTTTCGGCGCCGGTATCGTGCAGAAGCACGAAGGCCGCGGCGACGCCCAGAAAGTCACCGTCCGTTTCCATAACGGAGCCCTCAAGACCTTGGTCCTGAAATTCGCCCAATTGACCCTGATCCGTTAGCCGGTTGTTTTAGAGATTCCAGAGGTGAACCTGCGATCGTTCGCGATGGATCGTGGAGACTTCCTTGTCGGAGGATTCTTTCGCCAGGTCGTGAAACGCTTCGTGCCGGTCCAAAATTTTTTGCACGAATTTCAAGACGCTCCGGATGCTGTTGTAGGGTTTCAGCAGGACGTGAATGTCGGCGTCCGTGATCTTGGATTCCAGATCCTGGAAATTGCACGCATAACCCGTGGTGAAGACGACTTTCAGCGTTTTTGAGGTCGCACGGATGCGCCGTAAAAGGTCAAATCCGTCCATGTCAGGCATGACGATGTCGCAGATCATCAGGTCGATCCCGCCGGAGGCGATTTCCGTCAGCGCTTGTTCCGCGCGCGTCGCGATTACGGGAACATAGCCCGCGTTCCTCAGCATTTTTTTCCACGCCCGCAGCAGGATTTCATTGTCGTCGACGACCAAGACCCGCTTGGCAGCCGCCGATTCGTTTCGCGAATGAGAAGAAGTCACCGTAGTGCTTACAGATAGCAAACAGAGTGCCAGCGTTTTTTGAGGGGCTGTGGATAGGTTGTGGATATCTCGGGTTCGATTCTAACTAACTAAAATACAAAGAGATTTAGAGTTGAAAGAGAGTGGGGGTAGATGGGTTAAAAATGCATCCTTTTCCGAGGGCTTTCGGCGGTTATTTTGACAAGTCCTTGAAATTACTCGATTCGGTCGTCGGCGACCTGTCGGAGATTATTCTTTTCATCGATGGAGGCGTGATCCCAGAGGGCGTCGCTGTCGATGTTGCCCACGCATTGGAAAATGTAACCTTGGTCCGCCGGAGGGTAGGGCATGAACTCGTATTGGTGGAAGCGGTTCCCTGCGGGCGAACCGTTCAAGTCGGTCGGTGCCCAGTTTAAGTCGCGCAGATCATGGGTATAGGTTGCGTGCGCGAGATGATGGACATTTTCGAGTTTCCAGAGAGTCGCGAGGTTTTGATGGCATTCTCGTTGCCGGTCCCGGATTTTCTTCTTCAAATGCCGCGGTATGAAAATAGCCGCCGCCAGAGAAACCACGGCCACGATCGTCATGATTTCGATAAGTCCGAAATGATAAAAGAATTTTTTCACGCGAGGCGCTTTTTTAAGCTTTCTTTCTCAGAGCGTCAAGCAAGGCTCGGTGCATGACGCGTCTATCCGGCATCTTTCCGGTCCAGAGCTTAAAAGACAAGGCGCCTTGGTGCAGCAGCATGCCGAGCCCCGTATGAATGCGAAGTTTGCGGCGTCGCGCCGCTTTGAGAAGGGTCGTCATCAAAGGACGGTAGACCAGGTCGGAGACGACAGCGGTCTTCGGCAAAAGCGCGAGCGGCAGTCGGAAGCCGCCTTTTCCCTTCATGCCGACGGAGGTGGTGTTCACGACCAAATCGACGCCTGAAAAGAGAGTCGTGAACGAGGCCTTGTCTTGAGAGACGGCTTGAAAAAACGTCTTCGGAAAAATTTTTCGAAAGTAACGCGCCAGCGATCGCGCGCGCGCTGGCGTGCGGTTGCTGATGAAGATGGGATCCGCTCCGGCCCGTGCCAAAGCGTACAGGACCGCACGCGCCGCACCGCCGGCGCCCAAAACGAGAACCGTTTTTCCGCTCGGACGGAAGCCGGTGTCTTCCGTCAAGGAGCGCAGGTAGCCCGCGGCGTCCGTATTGTAGCCCACCAAACCTTTTGGGGAAACGACCAGCGTATTGATGGCTCCGATCGCGCGCGCTTCCGGCGAAATTTTTTTGCAATATTTCAGGACGGCTTCTTTGTGAGGGATCGTGACGTTCAAGCCCTTGAGATTTAAGCCGGCGACGTCTTTTTTCAAAAAAGCCGCGAGATCCCGGGGCGCGACGGCAAAGGCGCGGTACGAGGCGCCGATTTTCAAGCGGCTTAAGGCCGCGTTCTGCATGGCCGGCGAAAGCGAATGTCCGATGGGATCGCCGATGATGCCTAAAAGGCATGAGGAGTGTTTCATGGTTTCGTAAGTCTTTCGACGCTTAAGATGTCTTTGCGGATCTGCGCCGCAAGGTCGCCCGGAGAGGAGAACCGGGTTTCTTCCCGGATTTTTTTCAAAAACTCCAAGCGTATCCGCCGGCCGACGATGTTTTTATGGAAACCGTCGAGGAGGTGAGTTTCCACGGAAACGGCGCCGGGTCCGAACGTAGGGCGGCTCCCGATATTGGTGAGGCTGCGGTAGGATCTGCGCCCTAGGCGCGTCCGTGTCGCATACACGCCCGAAGGCAGCAGGGCGTCGTTTTCGGATTTAAGGTTTGCGGTGGGAATCCCCAGTACTTTACCTCCCACGCCGCGGCCCTTCACGACGAAGCCCTCGAGGAAATAAGGCCGGGCCAAGAGATCGTTCGCCTTCGGTAAATCTCCCGCCATAAGGAAGCGCCGTACCTGGCTGCTCGAGACCAAGGTCTCCTTCCAAAGATAAGACGGCAGAACGTGAACGGCGATGCCGGCCTCGCGTCCGAATTCCTCCAAGTGATTCACAGTGCCGCTTTTATGGATGCCGAACGTGAAATTGAATCCCACGAAAATCTCAGAAGCCTTGAGTGTGCGCACGATAATTTCGCGGAAAAACTCCGCGGGCGTCTTGTGGGAGAATTTTAACGTGAATTTTTGGACGACGATTTTTTGGATGCCGGTTTCGCGGATCATCGAAACGCGTTGATCGACCGTGTTGATCATCAGCGGCGCGGCGGTCGGTGCGACGACTTTGACCGGGTGCGGGTCGAATGTATAAACCACGCTGCGTCCGCCGGTTTTTCGCGCGCGCGCGGTGACTTTACGGAAAATTTCCCGATGACCCCGGTGCACGCCGTCGAAGACGCCTAAGGAAACGATGGTTCGGTTTTTTTTCGGGGAATTTCGAGACGTCATTGTGGTCGTGATGGTTGTCTTGCTCAAAGCGTAGACGCCTTATTTGCTTCGAAACTTCAAGCGTCAATTCGGATTTAAGATTGTCAGTCAAAAAATCCCGTGGTATTTTTCACCCCCTCAACTCTCTCGGGGTGAAATTTTTGCGAACGCAAAAACAAAAGAAGGATAAAAAAATTCCCAGGAATCCGTCCCTGGGGAAATTAAAAAAGCTCCAAGGGCTTTTTGCGGCCGTCGAACGCGGCAAGCTCATGTGGGAGGCGACGTTCGATGCGATCCGCGACCCGGTGGCGCTGATCGGTAAAGATTACCGGATCCTGCGTGCGAACCTCGCGGCCGCCAAACGCTCCGAAAGCAAGATCCACGATTTGGTGGGACGGCTGTGTTACGAGTCGTTCGCCGGGCGCGAGGACGTTTGCCCGGGGTGTCCGCTTCAAGACACTTTAAGCTCTCGAAGACCGCATGCCGCCGAGATCGCAGGCATGATCCGGGAGAGTGATTTCCATGTCGCCTCCTCTCCCATGGCCAAGGGAGCGATCGGCAAAGGTCCGGTCGCCGTGCATCATTATCATGACGTCACCAAGGAAAAAAATCTGCAGCGGAAATTAATACAGAGCGAAAAGATGGGCGTGATCGGGATGTTGGCCGGAGGCGTCGCGCATGAGATCAATAATCCTTTGGCCGGAATCCTCGCGTTCACGCAGATCTTAAGGCAAGAGCTCGCGGGCCGCGCCGAAGCGGTCAACGATTTGAACGAGATCGAAGAGGCGGCCAAGCGCTGCAAAAAAATCGTCGAGGATCTGCTGACCTTTGCGCGTCCCGGTGCCGGAGATTTCCAGCAAATCTCGGTCGTCGAAACGATCGATAAGATCCTGCCCCTCGCGCGGCTGAACCTCCGTCACCGCGGCGTGGAGTTGAAAACGGATTATTCGGACACGGCGCGCGTGCGCGGTAATGCGGCGCGGCTGCAACAGGTGTTCTTGAATCTCATTAATAACGCCGCTCAGGCGTCGACCCAAGGCGGTACGGTCGTCGTGAGACTGAAAACGTCACCCAATCGCCGCATGGTTTTCGTCGAGATCGAGGATCACGGCGCCGGCATCCGTAAAGAAGACCTTGGAAAAATTTTCGATCCCTTCTACACGACCAAGGCGCGTGAGGGCACGGGGTTGGGTCTTTCGATCTGCTATTCGATCATCGAGGAGCACGGCGGAAAGATCGAAGTTGAAAGCTCTTGGGGGCAGGGCAGTCTCTTTCGCGTGATTCTTCCGGTGACATCATGAAATCCATACTTTTGATCGACGACGAAGAGGTGTTGGTCAAGGCCCTCGACCGTTATTTGAAGACGCAAGGCTACGAAGTCAGCGCGCACACGGATTGGGAAAAAGGCTACCGTCGCTGCGTCGAACGAAAATTCGACCTCCTCTTGATCGATCTCATGCTCCCGAATATCTCCGGCATCGAAGTGCTCCGCAAATGCCGGGAAGCTCAGCCGGAATTGGTTTCGATCGTGATGACGGGTTTCGGCACGATTCCGTCGGCGATCGAAGCGATCCGCAGCGGCGCTTATCATTACGTGACCAAACCTTTCGACTTGGAAGATTTGGGTGTCTTGGTCGCCAAGGCCTTGGATCAAGTCCGTCTACGCGAGGAAAACCGCTTCCTGAAAAAACAACTGCAAGTCCGTTACGGCTTCGAGAATATCATCGGTGAGAGCCCGGCCATGTCGTCGGTCTTCCGTCTCGTGGAAAAAATCGCAGACACCGACAGCACGGCGCTCATCACCGGAGAGAGTGGGACCGGAAAGGAACTGATCGCGCGCGCGATTCATTACCGTTCGCGGCGTTCGGAAAAACCCTTCATCGCGGTCAACTGCGCGGCGATTCCCGAGGGGCTTCTGGAGAGCGAACTCTTCGGGCATTCTAAAGGATCGTTTACCGGAGCGGTGACGAATCATGTTGGTAAATTCGAGCAGGCCGATCACGGGACGATCTTCTTGGACGAAATCGGGGATATGAGTCTGAAGCTCCAAGTCAAAGTCTTGCGTACGTTGCAGGAGCGCGTGGTTCAACCCGTTGGCTCGAATAAAAACCGCGAGGTCGACATCCGCGTCGTGGCCGCGACGAATCAGGACTTGGACCTGGCCGTGCACGAAAATCGTTTCCGCCAGGATCTTTTTTACCGCTTGAACGTGATTCCGATCCACCTGCCGCCGCTGCGCGAGCGCCGTGAAGATATCCCCATCCTGATCCAGCATTTCTTGAGAAAATACGGTTCGGAGAGCGCGAACACATCGCTGGCCCCCGACGCGATCGAGCGCCTGACGGGTTATCCGTGGCCCGGCAACGTGCGCGAACTGGAAAATATGATGCAACGGCTCTTGATCCTGAAGGCAGGCCGGGTCATCGGCGCCTCCGATCTGCCCTTGGTCGAGCCCCGCGCGGCCGCCGCTGACGCCGCGCCTGCGGAAGAAGACGCGTTTCCGAAAGAAGGTCTCGATTTGAAAAAAGAGATGGAGCGGTTTGAGGAAAACTTGATTCAAAAAGCCCTCCGCCGCAGCGACGGGAACAAAAACCGCGCCGCCCAGCTTTTGAAACTCAACCGGACGACGTTGATCGAAAAAATTAAGAAGTTTTCGCAGAAGTCTCAAAAGGACGCGTAAATATGAAATCGATCCATGTTTTGATCGTCGACGACGATGAGTCGCATATCCGCTTCTTGGAAAAAGTGTTGCGCCGCGACGGGCGCACGTTTTCCGTCGTTGCCACCGCCGCCGAGGCATCGCAGTGGTTCTCTTCGCACCGGGTGGATACGGTCCTGGCGGATCTGAAAATCGCGGGGTTGGACTTGTTGGAGGTCGTCAAAAGAAGCCGCGCCGACACGGAAGTCATTGTCATGACCGACGGAGGCTCGATCGAGTCCGCAGTCAACGCGCTCAAGCGCGGCGCCTTCGATTACGTGTTGAAACCCGTAACGGACGTGGAACGCATCTCCTCGCTCGTGCGGCAGAGCATCGAAAAAGTCGAACTCAAACGCCGCGTGCGCGACTTGGAGGTCATGGACGCGGCCGATGATCGTTTTTCGGACATCATCGGGCGCAGCCCCAAGATGCGCGAGGTCTACCACATGATTTCGCAAGTCGCGCCAAGCCAATCGAGCGTGCTCATCTTGGGCGAAAGCGGTACGGGAAAAGAATTGGTCGCACGCGCGATTCACGAGCGCAGCCGCCGCAAGGACAAACCTTTCGTCGTCTTGAACTGCGCGGCCTTGCCCGAGACGCTCTTGGAAGCCGAGCTTTTCGGTTATCAAAAAGGTTCCTTCACGGGCGCTCAAGCCGACCGCAAAGGCCTCTTCGAAGAGGCGCACGAAGGTACGATTTTCCTGGATGAAATCGGTGAAATTTCGCTGAACGTACAGGTCAAACTCCTGCGCGTCCTTCAAAACGGCGAAATCCGGCGGCTTGGCGGATCCGAGAACGTCCACGTCGATGTTCGCGTGGTTGCCGCGACGAACAAAGATTTGAACCGCCTGGTCGAGGCCCAGAAGTTCCGCGAGGATTTATTGTACCGGTTGAACGTGATCTCGATCCAGTTGCCGCCGCTCAAAGAACGCAAAGACGACGTGGCCCTGCTCGCGCGGTTTTTCCTGAAAAAATACGCGAACCGCACCGGAAAACCCGTCGTCGATATCTCTTATGATACGCTCCAGACCTTAGAAGAATACCGTTGGCCGGGGAACGTCCGCGAGTTGGAAAACGTCATCGAGCGCGCGGTCGTGCTCGCCGAAGGTCCCACGATCACCGTACGCGAATTGCCGCCGAAACTTTTGGGAGAGTTTTTCTACGTGCCCGCGTCCGAAAGCGCGGAGGATTTGGCGCGGCTTTCCTATCAAGACGCGAAGCAAAAGGCCTTGAATCTTTTTAACCGGACTTATATTGCGAACCTGCTCCGGCAGACATCCGGCAACGTGTCCCTGGCGTCCGAACGAGCGGGAATGGACCGCAGCAATTTTAAGAAAATCATCAAGAAATACGATCTCGACGTCAAAGAGTTCAAGAAGAGGGATGTAGAATGAGCGCAAGAATTCAAGTCGTCTCGCTGAAAGAACCGCTAGACAAAAAACTTTTGACCGTTCTTTCCAAAGAAGCCGGTGAAGTCTTGGAAACCTTTACCACGGCGGGCGAAATCAAGATCCCGTCGCCGCTTCCGGACATGATTGTGCTCAATTGCGGCGAAGAAAGCTTCGCCTCGGGCCTCGACGCCATCCGCCAGGTGCGGTCTTGGGGTGACGGTACTCCGATTTTGTTCGTCACCAAGATCCAGGACGTCGAGCGGGCCGTGGAAATCATGAAGATGGGCGTGTTCGATTATTTCGTGACGCCCGTCGCCCCCGAAAAACTGCGCGATTCGACTCTGAAGGCGATCAAATCCTCCGAAATGAACCGGCGCATCACCGTGCTGGAAAGCCAGGTCGGCTGGGAAGATCGGTTGGACGACATCGTGGGTGTCTCGCCCCAGATGCAGGAAATTTTCCAGATGGTCAAAACCGTCGCGCGCAGCAACGCGACCGTGCTCGTCATGGGCGAGAGCGGCACCGGCAAGGAGCTCATCGCGAAGGCCATCCACCGTCACTCCGAACGCGCCTCGCATCGCTTCATCGACATCAACTGCGGCGCCATTCCGAAAGACTTGCTCGAAAACGAACTCTTCGGTCACGAGCGCGGCGCCTTTACCGGCGCCGACCGTCAATACATCGGCAGCTGCGAGCGCGCGCACCACGGGACTTTATTCTTGGACGAAGTTAGCGAGATGGAACCTTCGCTCCAAGTCAAGCTCCTGCGCGTCTTGCAGGAGCGCAGCATCGTCCGTATCGGCGGTTCGGAAAAAATCAACATCGACTTGCGTATCGTGGCGGCGACGAACAAAGACTTGGTCGGCGAAGTCGAGAAGGGCCGCTTCCGCGAGGATCTTTATTACCGCTTGAACGTCGTCCCCGTGACGTTGCCCCCGCTCCGTCAGCGCCGCCAAGACATCCCTCCTCTGGCCCAGTTTTTCCTGGAAAAATACGCGAAGGAAAACGGGAAAAAATTTAGAAGTTTCACCCCAGAGGCGTTGGACGCCTTGGTGCATTATGATTGGCCGGGCAACGTGCGCGAGCTCGAAAATAACATGGAACGTGTGGTTGTCCTCCACGACGACATCCGCGTGCAAATGGCCCACCTGCCGCGCTTCATCCAGAACTCAGAGAAGAAAGATGGAGTCGAGCCTTCGGAGGTTGACGCGGGTTACCAAAAAATCATGCCGCTCAAAGTCGTCGAGCACTACGCCATCGAAAGCGCCGTTAAACGCTGTATGGGCGACGTGATTTTGGCCGCCAAAAAGCTCGGCATCGGGCAGGCGACCCTCTACCGTAAAATCAAGAAATACGGCATCAAGACGGACTAACTTGCCCTCTTTTTTTTCTTCTTACGACGGCTTCATCGCGCAGTTGGCCGACCACGAGTATTTCGGGCAAAAATTGGGCTTGGATCGCATGCAGGAAACGATGGAGCGCTTGGGACGTCCGGAAAACTCCTTTCGGTCCATTCACGTCGCCGGCACGAACGGCAAAGGCTCGACCGCGGCCATGCTGGCTTCCGTTCTACGGACCGCCGGATACCGTGTCGGCCTCTACACCTCACCCCATCTCGAAGACTTCCGCGAGCGCATCCGTATCGGCGAGGACATGATTTCCGAAAAAGACGTCATGGAATTAGCCGCGTTGGTCGAATCGACCGCGAAAGCGGAAGGTGCCCCCGGAGAAGGTTTAACTTTTTTCGAGACGTCGACGGCGATCGCTTTTTTGTATTTTGCGCGGGAAAAAGTCGATTTCGCGGTCGTCGAAGTTGGACTGGGCGGGCGTTTGGATGCGACGAACGTGATCACGCCGCTCGTGTCCATCATTACGTCCATCGGCCACGATCATCAGCAGCATTTGGGTCCGACGCTTCGCGATATCGCGCGCGAAAAAGCCGGCATCCTGAAACCCGGAGTCCCGCTCGTCGTTGGGGGGGAGAGGGACGTTCCTCCGGAGGCTTTTGAAGTGATCCGGGATGAAGCGGCGGGAAAGCATCCGGCATGCGCCGTTGTTTCGCCGGATCCGATTTCCGAAAACACGGTCGTCTCGTTAAAAGGCGAACACCAAAGACGGAACGCCGCCGCCGTGAAAACGGCCCTCCGTATTTTAAAAGAAAAGCACGGGGTCGAGATCAATGAAAAAGAGATGGAGAAAGGGTTGAACTGTACCTCGTGGCCGGGCCGTTTGGAGACCGTCACGACCGAGCCGTGGATCCTTCTCGACGGCGCCCACAATCCCGAAGCTATGCGCGTCGTGCGCGAGTATCTGGATGCTCACCGCGCAGGCCGCCGCGTCCACGTCGTTTTCGCCGCCATGGCGGACAAGGATTACGCTTCTGTTTTTCATGAAATAGCTCCGCTTGCCGACGACGTCCTGCTGACGCGCGTAAATTTGAAACGCTCCGCAGCCGCGGAAGATTTAGCCGCCGGCATTTCCGTGGATTTTAAAAACCCGAAAATCTTTCCCGACGTCGAGTCTGTCTTCGCGTACGTCCAAAAGCTTCCCAAGGCCGATGTCGTTTTGGTCACGGGGTCATTTTTTTTGGTGGGCGAATTTCGAAATTTACAAAAGAAGACGATGCTTTTTAGTCAATGAGGTGTCCGCGAACGCTCTAAAGCTTCCACGCGAAGCCGCAACTCGGCGACTTCCTTTTCCAGCCGCTGCAATTCTTCCCGAGTCGCCATCCGGTCGAGTTTGGATTCGATCCGTTTGAGTTGGTGGTTGATGACGATGTATTCCTGATTTAACGTCTCGTGCTTGGAGTAAAGATCCAAAAGATAGCCGCGAATATCCGTGATCTCTGACTGTATTTTCCCTATTTCGTTTTCAAGTCGGTTAAAACGTATGTCGATAGCGTCGAATTTCGGGCCGATCATTTCATTATAAAATCGAACCAAGCCCGAGTAGGTAAGGGCTTCCTCTTTTTTCGATTTTTCCTTCATAGTATGTCCTTCCACATTTTTTCCAAACCAAGACTTCGGGTGAGGCTCTTGACTCTAGAGAGTTGGTTTTGATGGAGCAATTGAAAATGCGGACGGTCACGTTTTTTCCAGTCGCCTCCCCACTGAAGCCCCACGGATTTGCCGATTTTGCCGAGTTTTTCCCAATCGTGTTTTTCATCCCACGACGGCTGGTTTTTGTCATTCCGGAAGACGACATCCACGGCGAGTCCGTAATTATGAAAAGAATTGCCCGGCTTCGCGCCCGTGACTTTTTGGTCGCCTTCATAAAGTTTCTTCTGGCGCTCCAAGGACCGGAATCCTTCGAAGATCTGGGGGCGCAATCCTTGGCACTCGGCTTCGAAAAGCAGGCGTTCCGTACGTTTCTTAAGTTCCGGATGGATTTTGCCCGAAGAGAGTACCCCTTTTGGGTCGAGTTCTTTCAAATGTTGGGCGGAAAACAATTCAAACGAATCCTGAGAGCCCCCCGGCACCGTCGGAGGCGTCGCGAAGCGGCCCTCCGCATGATGAATGATGGCGTCCAAGAGACCGATGTTTTTGAGTACCGTTCTGACGAGTTCCATAAAATCCTCCTGATCCCCGCAAAAGCAAGGAGGGGGCCACAGGAAAAATAAGAGGAATTTGGATTTGCGGATGTAAAAGGGTTCGAAAATCAAACCCTGACGTCCGTTCTTCAAACGTCACTTCAAGGATTGACGGATTTCAACCGCCGCCTCCGAAAGTTTTATTGACACTCTCAAAACCCCAGCCTAAAAACGCCAGCCTTTACGATAGCTTAAGCAGTCGTCGTAAAATTCATTTTTAAATTCTTCCTATGAAGAACGCGCAAAAGTGAACGGAGAAGGGTCCCCCTTCGAAGCGAGCGATCCATTCGCGGAGTTACAGATGGGGTTGTTGTGGAAGGGCGCTTAGCTCAGTTGGTTAGAGTACTTCCTTGACATGGAAGGGGTCACTGGTTCGAGTCCAGTAGCGCCCACATCAATTATGGTTTGTCGTCCGGGACATGAAAGCGATCCGTTGGAAAAAGTGCGCCATTCCTGCGCCCACGTCATGGCGTCCGCGGTGCAGTCTTTGTTTCCGGGCACGCAGGTGACCATCGGACCCGTCATCGACGACGGGTTTTTCTACGATTTTGCGACCGACAAACCGTTCACTCCCGAAGACCTTCAGAAAATCGAAGCGAAGATGAAGGAAATCATCGACCAAGACCTGGTCTTCGACCGCAAAGTCGTCAGCCGCGACGAAGCGGTCGCGCTCTTCGAGAAAAAGGGCGAGAAATTCAAGGTCGAGATCATCCAAAGCCTGCCGCAGAACGAAGAAATCAGCCTCTACACCCACGGCGAATGGGAAGATTTGTGCAAGGGACCGCACACGGCACGCACGGGAGAGATCAAGGCGTTCAAGCTCCTGTCGGTGGCCGGCGCCTATTGGCGCGGGGATGAGACGCGCGAGAGATTGCAGCGCATTTACGGTACGGCTTTCTTAAATCAAAAAGATCTGGATCAATATTTAAGCCGTCTCAAAGAAGCCGAAGCCCGCGATCATCGTAAGCTCGGCAAGGAACTGGATCTTTTTTCCACCCTCGAAGAGGACGGCGCGGGACTGATCCTCTGGCATCCGAAGGGTTCGCGCATCCGCAAGGCGATCGAGGATTTCTGGCGCGAGTCGCACACGAAGGGCGGCTACGACATCGTCTACACGCCGCACGTCGCGCACCGTAGCGTTTGGAAGACGTCGGGGCATCTGGATTTCTATAAAGACTACATGTATTCCGCGATGGAAATGGAAGGCGTCGACTATCAGTTGAAGCCGATGAACTGTCCGTTCCACGTGAAGATCTACAAGACGAAATTGCATAGCTACCGCGAACTGCCGCTGCGTTGGGCGGAATTGGGGACGGTTTACCGTTACGAGCGCTCGGGCGTATTGCACGGCCTGCTCCGGGTGCGCGGATTCACGCAGGATGACGCGCATATTTTCTGCCGGCCCGATCAGCTCGAGTCCGAAATTTCCGAAGTCCTGGATTTCTTGTTCCGCATGCTGGGAGCCTTCGGATTCAACGAGTACGAAGTCTACTTGTCGACGCGTCCGGAAAAATACGTTGGTTCCGACGAAAATTGGACTCATGCGACGAACGCCCTGAAAAGCGCGCTCGAGTCGCGGGGCGTGGCTTACGAGATTGATCCGGGCGAAGGCGTTTTTTATGGACCCAAGATCGACGTAAAGATCAAAGATCAATTGGGCCGTGCCTGGCAGTGTTCGACCATTCAGGTTGATTTCAATCTCCCGGAACGCTTCGATCTGGAGTACGTCTCGGACGACGGTTCCCGCGTGCGCCCCATCATGGTGCATCGCGCGCTCTTGGGATCCTTGGAGCGGTTTTTCGGCGTCTTGATCGAGCATTACGCGGGCCTGTTCCCCGTGTGGTTGGCCCCGGTCCAGGCGGTCTTGATCACGATCTCGGACAAAGAGCTTGCGTACGCCGAGGAAATCGCCGCGAAGCTGCGCGAGAAGAATCTGCGCATCGAAATCGACTCGCGCGTCGAAAAGCTCGGCGCCAAGATCCGCGAGGCGGAATTGAAGAAAGTGCCCTACATGGTGATCTTGGGCGCCAAGGAACGCGAAAAGGGCGCCGTCAGCGTGCGCAGCAAGAAAAAAGGCGATTTGGGCTCCTTGTCCGTGGAGCAGTTCACGGACCTATTGAATCAAGAGAATCAGTCACGGTCTTAAGTCCCGCGGTGGGACGAGATCTTTATTTTTAGCGGGAGGGTTTTTATTCAGCCACGAGAACGAGAAAAAGAGCTGCGGGTCAATAACCGCATCCGGATCAATCAAGTCCGCGTCATCGACCACAACGGCCAGCAGTTGGGCGTCATCCCGACTATCGAGGCCTTGCGGATCGCGCGGGAAGCGGGGCTCGACCTCGTGGAAATTTCTCCCACGGCGGCGCCTCCGGTTTGCAAGATCCTGGATTACGGGAAGTACAAGTACGAGCTGAAGAAAAAAGCCCAGGAAGCGAAGAAGAAGCAAATCGTCGTGAAGGTCAAGGAAGTCAAGATGAGGCCTGTGACCGACGAACACGATTTTCAATTCAAGCTCCGACATATCAAGCGGTTCTTGGAGGAGGGTGACAAGGTCAAAGTGACCGTCGTTTTCAAGGGACGCGAAGTCGTCTACACCGACCAGGGACGTGCGGTCATGAAAAGGATCGCTGAAGAGGTCAAGGAAACGGCGAAGATCGAGAGCTCGCCCACGATGGAAGGCAAGAACATGTATATGATCGTGTCGCCCATCGCTTAAAACGAATATTATCAGGATAAGGAAAAATTATGCCCAAACTCAAAACCAATCGCGCCGCCAAAAAGCGGTTCAAACTCAAGAAGTCCGGAAAGATCAAGCGCAAGAAGGCCAACCGCCGTCATATTCTGACGTCGAAAGCCAAAGGCCGTAAGGTCCGCCTGCGCCAAGACGCCTACGTGAATGACGCGGACGCAAAGTCGATCCGCCAACTCTTTCCGTACGGCGCCAAATAACAAAACAGATTCGATAAGGAGAATTTATGCCTCGTGCCAAGGGTGGTTCTAAAACCCGTCAAAGAAGAAACCGTATCTTAAAACAGGCGAAAGGATTTCGCGGCGCGAAATCGCGGTTGACCCGCCAGGCGACCGAAGCCGTCAAGCGCGCCATGCGGTTCGCGACCCGTCACCGGAAACTGCGCAAGCGCGATTTCCGCAAGATGTGGATCGCGCGCTTGGGTGCGGCCGCCAAGGAGAATGGAACCTCTTACGCGAAGCTGGTCGGTGCGTTGACGAAGGCCAAGGTGGGACTTAATCGCAAGATGCTGTCGGAATTGGCCATCCATAATCCGAAGGCTTTCGCGAAGGTCGTCGAAGCCGTTAAGTAAAGCGGCCTTTCGGCCGTTTCGTGGCAGGACCGGTAATCTAAATCTATGTCTCGACCTTCCGACGCGTTAGCCCATACGCTTCCAACGCTTGCCGAGGTGTCGGCGCAGTTCGACCAGGATCTGCTCGGCGTCGTCACGGAGGAAGATCTTTTTCGTGTCAAATCGGCCTATTTGGGGCGCGAAGGCGCGGTCACCTCGGCCCTGAAGAATCTGTCGAAACTGTCTCCCGAGGAGCGACCCGCACAAGGTGCCCTCATCAATAGCATCAAGCAAAAGATCGAATCCGACTGCCGAGCCCGCCTCGAAGATATCGCCGCACGGAAGAAGAATCAAAAAATCGCCTCCGAGAGTTTAGATGTCACCTTACCCGGCCGGGCCGTGAATGCGGGCGGATTCCACCCGGTGGCATCCGTCTTGGAAAAGGTTGAAGACATTTTCGCGGGCATCGGCTTTTCGATTTTCGAAGGCCCCGAGATCGAGACGGATTTCTATAATTTCGAGGCCTTGAACATTCCCGCCCATCATCCGGCGCGGGACATGCAAGATACGTTTTACTTGGAGGGGGCTGACGCCGCCCCCCAAACCCCCGCGCTACGCACCGGCAAAGCCGATGACTCCGCGCCGCTTTCGCATCTCCTGCGCACGCATACGTCCCCGGTGCAGATCCACGTCATGAAGAAGATGAAGCCGCCGATCCGCATGATCGCGCCGGGCGTGGTTTACCGCAAGGATTCGGATGTCACGCACACGCCGATGTTTCATCAGGTCGAAGGATTGGTGGTCGATACGACGGTAAAGTTTTCGGAGCTCAAAGGCACCGTGACCTATTTCCTGCAGAAACTTTTCGGCGACGGCCTGAAGGTGCGATTCCGGCCCAGCTATTTCCCGTTCACCGAGCCGTCCGCGGAAATTGACCTGCAATGCGTGATGTGCCATGGGAAAAAACAGGAAACTCCCTGCCGTCTTTGCAAGGCCACCGGTTGGCTCGAAGTGGGCGGCTGCGGCATGGTCCATCCTCACGTATTCGAAAAAGTCGGGTACGACCCGAAAAAAATTACCGGCTTTGCCTTCGGCATGGGCATCGAGCGGCTGGCCATGATCCGTTACGGCATTCCCGACATCCGTCTTTATTTCGAGAACGATTTGAGATTTTTGAGCCAATTTCGGGAGGAAACGTGAAAATCCCCCTGTCATGGCTCAAGGAATGGGTTCCCGTAAAAGCCAAACCCGAAGAGTTGGCCGAGGTCTTGACCTTTGCAGGCTTTGAAGTCGAAGGCATCGAAGAGTTTGGTAAAGACGTCGTCTTGGACGTGAACGTCACTCCCAACCGCGGCGACGCCTTATCCGTGCTGGGGATCGCGCGCGAAGTAGCGGCCCTCTATAAAGTCTTGCTGAAAAAACCCGCATTCAAAAAAGCCGTACCGTCCAAGGCCTCTCCCGGAGAGGCGATTCCCGTAGACGTCCGCCGTAAAAAAGCCTGTCCCCGCTATGCGCTGGGACTTCTGCGCGGCGTGAAAGTCGGACCCTCACCCGAATGGCTTGCCCGCCGTTTGGAGAGCGTGGGACTGCGTACGGTCAATAACGTCGTCGACGTGACGAATTACCTCATGATCGAGACAGGGCAGCCCTTGCACGCGTTCGACCGCAAAAAATTGACGGGTCACAAGATCGCCGTGCGTTCGGCGCACGAGGCCGAAAAGATAAAGACGCTGGATTCGCAGGAACGCACGCTCCACGCCGAGGATCTGGTCATCGCCGACGATACCGGCCCCATCGCGATCGCGGGCGTCATGGGGGCCGCGCGCGCCGAAGTCGACGCGGAGACGACCGAAATCGCTCTTGAATGCGCTTGGTTCGATCCGCCGACGATCCGCAAAACGGCGCGGCGGTTGGGACTCAAGACCGAAGCGTCGTATCGCTTCGAAAGGCGCGTCGATCCCGAGGCCATCAGTGAAACTATCCAGCGCGCGATTTCCATGATCATCGACGTCGCCGGCGGCGAAGTCGCGGGTCCCGTCGAAGAAGTTTTCCAGGAAAAGAAAATCGAAACGCCGAAGGTGCATTTTTCCCCGTCGCATTTACGTTCCTTGATGGGCGGTGAATGGGAGGCGGGGGAGATCCAGGGCGGCTTGCAACGCTTGGGCTTCGGTGTGTCGGCGAAGTCCCACGTGAAAGACATGTGGGAAGTCGAGATTCCTTCCTATCGCGGCGACATCGAGAGGGCCGAAGACGTCATCGAAGAAGTCGTGCGCCTCTTGGGGTACGAGAATATCCCGCCGGAATTTCCACCGCTGAAACACGCGCCCATCGTCGGGGAAGCTTCGACGCCTTTGAAAAAAAGAATGAGGACGCTCTTAGTCGACGCCGGCCTTCGCGAGACGATTCATTATACGTTCGGGTCGCCGGAAGCCGCGACGAGCGTGCGTCCGGTCTTCATGCCGCGGGAAGTGGAGGCGGGGCTGACTTTGGCCAATCCCCTGGGGCGGGAGTTTTCGGTGCTGCGTTCTTCGCTCGTGCCGGGACTTTTGGCGACGACCGCGCATCAGATGCGACATAAATTAGGCGCGTTTCATGCGTTCGAGATGGGGAAGATTTTCGGAAAGCTCGAAGGTCACCCCTGGGAGAAAAAAATCCTGGCCGGAGTCTTGAGCGGGCTTCGTCCCTCGGGCCACTGGAGCGGCGGTAACGTCGCCGTAGACTTTTTCGACTTGAAAGGCGTCGTCGAAAAAATAGTGAGGCTCTGCGGTTTGGAGTCCGAGACCGCGATCGTGAAATCCCAGGACATCGCGTTTTTGCATCCGGGCAAACAGGCGGCGATCCACGCGGGCGGGAAAATCTTAGGCAGTTTCGGCGAAATCCACCCCGATGCCGCCGAGACGTTTGAAATGAAAATAGCCCCTTTGGTATTTGAGATCGACTGGGAAAGTCTGATAGCTTATAACAAAAAAACACCGCCTTATCGTGCATTTACGCGCCTCCCGTTGGTCGAGAGAGATTTGGCTCTTTTGCTGGATGAGGGCGTGGCGGCCGACGAGGTGATCCGTTTCTTGAAAGAAGCGGACGAAACGATCCGGGAAGCCCTCGTGTTCGACCTTTATAAGGGCGGACAGGTGCCGCAGGGTAAGAAAAGCTTGGCGTTCAGCCTGCGCCTGGGGCGCGACGACCGGACCCTGACCGATGACGAGGTATTGGCCGTGCATGAAAAATTGATTTCCGGTTTGAAACATAAATTTGGCGCTCAGATCCGCTGATCTTAAGCGGGTAGCGTATAAGGGAGGTACTATGACCAAGGCCGAAATTATCGAGAACGTCTATACCAAGATCGGTTTCTCGAAAAAAGAATCGAGCGACATCGTCGAGCTCGTTTTTAACATGATGAAAGACACACTGGAGAAGGGCGAGAAGATCAAGATCTCGGGCTTCGGCAACTTTGTAGTGCGTGAAAAACGCCCCCGCGTCGGCCGTAATCCCCAGACCGGAGAGACGATCGAGATCACGGCGCGCCGCGTATTGACGTTCCGTCCGAGCCAGGTACTCAAACAGGCATTAAACAAGGACGAAGCGCCGGAAGCCCCGGCCGCGAATTAATTTAGGGACTTTTCATGATGACGGTGGAGATCCCGGAAAAACTGTATTTTAAGATAGGCGAAGTCGCACGCTTGGCCGGCGTGGAGACCTACGTCCTCCGGTATTGGGAAACGGAATTTAAAGAAATCAATCCGGTCAAGTCGCGCACGAATCAGCGCCTCTATCGTCGTAAAGACATCGACACGGTTATTTCGATCAAGCAGCTGCTTTACGGGGAAGGTTTCACGATCGAAGGCGCCCGGAAGAAATTGAAGGAAGTTCGTGGAGATCGGGAAGAAGTCATTGCCACTCAGGACGTTCCGGCTTCTTCGGTTTCATCTTTGTTTTCATCAACCTCCCCGGCGCCCCCGGCATCTGAAATCGAACAGCTTTTTTTATTCCAGAGAAACCAGCCGGACGCGAAGCTTCTCAGGCAGTTGAAATCGAACCTCGAGGAGCTTTTGAAGGTATTGGAGTCGTGAAAAAAATGTCGGGACGGCCGGATTTGAACCGGCGACCCCTTGCACCCCAAGCAAGTGCGCTACCAAGCTGCGCTACGTCCCGTACGAAAACGGAAGCATCTCATAGAGAAAAGTGATTTCTAAGTCCACACCTTTGATTTTGGTCTCCAACGACGACGGCATCCACGCCCCCGGCATACAGACGCTCGCCCGGGCCCTGCGCCGGATTGGAGAGGTGGTGATCGTGGCGCCGGAAGGGCAACAGAGCGCGTCCAGTCATTCTATCACCCTGCACCGGCCGCTTCGGACTTTCCGGTACGACGCCCGTTCTTACTCCGTCGACGGCACGCCGACCGATTGCATCACGGTCGCGCTCTATTCGATCCTTAAGAAAAGGCCGGACTTGATCGTATCGGGCATCAACGCCGGTGCGAACCTCTGCGACGACGTGCATTATTCGGGCACCGTGTCCGCCGCCATGGAAGGGGCCCTTCAAGGCATAAAATCGATTGCGGTGTCGCTGGTCACCTTCGGCGAAATCCCCGCACGCTACGAGGCCGCCGCCCGCTTCGCGGTCAAACTCTCCAAAAAAGTCTTAAACGAAAAACTGCCCAAAGGTTTCGTGCTGAACGTCAACGTCCCGAACCTCCCGCCCTCTAAGATCAAAGGCGCCGTCGTGACGGCCTTGGGAAAAAGAAATTACGGCTCGGTATTGGTCGAAAAGACGGACCCCCGCGGACGGAAGTATTTTTGGTTCACCGGCGATCAGTACGGATTCATGAAGATCCCGGGCACCGACGGCGTCGAAATCCAGAAAAACAAGATCACGGTCACGCCCCTGCAAGTGGACGTGAACCACTACCCCCTCCTCGAAGACATGCGGCGCTGGAGGCTCTGATGGATTTCCCGATCGCGCGAAAAAAAATGATTGCTGAGCAGATCGTCGCGCGCGGCATCCAAGACCCACGGGTCATCGACGTGATGTCGCGCATTCCCCGACATGAGTTCATCGACCCCGGCATGGCGGCTCAAGCCTATCTCGATTCGCCGCTTAACATAGGCCTTAAACAGACTATTTCCCAGCCTTACATCGTCGCCTTGATGACAGAAAAATTGCGCCTGACCGGCGTCGAGAAAGTCCTGGAGATCGGTACGGGCTCGGGCTATCAGACGGCGATTCTCGCGGAACTTTGCCGGCAGGTTTACTCGATCGAGCGCATTTCGACGTTGTCCAACCGCGCGCGGCGGAACCTCTACCGGCTGGGTTACGTGAACGTGAATTTGCGTATCAACGATGGAACTTTGGGCTGGCCGGAAGAAGCGCCTTTCGATGCGATCCTGGTCGCGGCCGCATCCCCGTCGGTGCCTCCTTTTTATTACGAGCAGTTGGCGCCCGGGGGGCGTTTGGTCATGCCGCGGGGGCAAAAAGACCAGGAACTGATTCGCGTGACGCGTACCGAAGGCGGGTTCGTCGAGGAAAATCTGGGCCCTTGCCGGTTCGTAAAGCTTTATGGCGAGCACGGTTGGTAAGTTCACTTAAAAGAGGAGACGGTGACTCATATGAGCCGAACACGCTTTTTTTTGCCGGCCGTTTTTCTGATTTTCGCTTCGCTCGCTGCCCTCGGGGGTTGCACGCACGTCTACACGGCGAACGGCGCTTACTACCGCGTCCAGAAAAACGACACGATCGAGGGGATCGCTAAGAAGCATCGCATCACCGAAGAGGAATTGATCGAGATCAATAACATTGCCGAAGGTAAGGTGATTCCCGGCGAAAACCTCTACATCCCCGGAGCGTCTCCAAGCACATTCGCGGCCATCTTGAAACGTGAAGGCATCGTCTTGGACAAGAAGCAACGAAAGGTCGCTTCCTCCAAAAAACGCCAAGACGCCGAGCCTAAGATTAAAAAAGATAAGAAAGACAAAAAAGATGGCAAAGGCAAAAAAAGCGAACCGGATACGGAAAATGCCACGGACGCTCCGGAAGCGGACGATGGCCCAAAGCTTAGCAAATCCAATCGCACACAGTTCTCGTGGCCTATCGACGGCGAGATTTCGTCGCTCTACGGTATGCGCCACGGCAGGCGGCACGACGGCGTCGACATCCGCGCCAAGATCGGCACCGCGATCTTCGCCGCCGACAGCGGGGAAGTGGTTTATTCCAAAAAAATGCGAGGTTACGGGAATTTGGTTCTCCTGCGCCACGCGAACGACTTTTTCACCGTGTACGCGCATAATTCTGTCAATCTCGTGAAGGTCGGCGCCAAGGTCAAAAAAGGCCAGATGGTCGCGCGCGTAGGCCGCACGGGTCGCGCGACGGGACCTCACTTGCATTTCGAAGTGCGCGAAGGATCCGTCGCCCGAAATCCCTTGTTCTTCCTCCCGAAGTCCCTATATGCCGAAAAAGCCCTGAAAAAAGGAGATGCTGTTTATGGAAGCGCTAGTGACGAGACTGAAGTCGAAAATCCGTGATGTCCCCGATTTCCCGAAACCAGGCATCGTTTTCAAAGACATCACGCCGCTTTTAAGCGACGTTCATTCGTTTCAGGCGACCATCGACGCGTTAGCGCGCCGTTACGCCGATAAAGGCATCGACCGCGTCGTCGCCGTCGAGTCCCGCGGTTTCATCTTCGGCGCGGCCCTGTCCTACCGCATCGACGCCGGCTTCGTGCCCGTCCGCAAGAAAGGCAAGTTGCCGTACAAAACCGAGTCCATCGAGTACGCACTGGAGTACGGCACCGATAAAATTGAAATACATCAAGACGCGATTCACGCCGGCAGCCGTATCCTCTTGATCGACGACGTTCTCGCGACCGGAGGCACCGCGAAAGCTTCCTGCGATCTCATCCAAAAAATGGGAGGTACCTTGGTCGAGTGCGCGTTCGTCATCGAATTGGGTTTCTTGAACGGCAGGGAAAAATTGCAGGGCCATGAAGTGTTTTCGTTGATCGCTTACTGAAGACAATCATCAAAAAGGAGATTCTTATGAAAAAAACAGTTCTTTTGCTGGCGGTTATTTCCGCCCAAATTCTTGCAGTCCCTGCTTTTTCCCAAACTCCAGCGGCCCCAGTCGCCAGCCCGGCTATTCCGGCGACGAGCGTTTATCTGAAAGAACCGGCAGGAGTTGCCGTGGACGCCACGGGTAATGTTTTTTTCGTCGATCGCGATGATTTCAAAGTTTGGAAAATCGCCAAAGACGGTTCCATGGTCACGGTGGCTGGGACCGGCGTCCAAGATTCGACCGGAGACGGCGGTCCCGGAACGAGCGCCGCTCTCAAATGGCCTATGGGCGTCGCCGTAGATGCCGCGGGAAATGTTTTCATCGCCGATAACGGAGCAAGCAAGGTTCGGAAAGTGGACGCGAAAGGTATCATCACGACCGTGGCGGGTAACGGTACGGAAGGCTCGGACGGAGACGGTGGTCCCGCGCCCAGCGCCCAGCTTTATCAGCCTTCGGGTGTCGCGGTCGACGGCGCCGGTAATCTCTGGATCTTGAACGGCGGCTCCGGCATGCGTAAGGTTGTGGGTGGTACGATCACGAGAGTTGAAGACCCGACGGTTGTTAAAAAAGACAATGTGACGAAGACCACTTATTCCCAACCCACCAGCGCGGCCGTGGACGCGGCCGGGAATGTCTACCTCTCCGACACCAGCTTCAATCACCGCATCCGTAAAATCGCGACCGACGGCACGATTACGACGATCGCCGGTACAGGAACGGCCGGATTTTCAGGCGACGGCGGTCCCGCGGCGAGTGCGGCTTTGAAGGAGCCCAGAGGAATCGCGTTGGATAAAGCAGGTAATCTTTACATCGCCGACGCCGGAAACAGCCGCATCCGCAAAATCACGACCGACGGCAAAATCACGACGATCGCCGGCACGGGTAAGTCCGGTTTCTCCGGTGACGGTGGTCCCGCGATCAAAGCCGACATTTATGGCCCCGATGGTCTTGCCGTCGACGCGGCCGGAAATATTTACTTTTCGAACAGCCTCCCGGACTGCATCCGTAAAGTAGCGCCGGACGGCACGATCACGACGATCGCCGGAAAACAGTAAGCTCTTTCCGGAGTCCGCCCCCATAGCTCAATGGATAGAGTACGAGCCTCCGAAGCTTGGGATGCAGGTTCGATTCCTGCTGGGGGCACATGATGTCCCACGTTTATCTCGTTTTGTTTTTGGTTTTTCTCGCCGCCGGTCTCATCGCCGTTCCTTTCACGCTTCCCGGGACGTGGCTCATGGTCGGTGCCGCGATTCTTTATTCGTTAGTTCGCGACTTCCAATCTTCTTCGGACCTGAAAGTCATCCTCATCACCATCGGACTTGCGGCGGTCGGGGAAGTCGTCGAATTTCTGACCGGCACTTTAGGTCCCAAGAAAGCGAATGTTTCGACCGGAGCGATCATCGCTTCCGTGATCGGCGGTATCATGGGCGCCTTAGTTGGTGTGCCTGTCTTCTTGATTGGGGCTCTCTTGGGATTGTTCCTGGGGACCTTCTTGGGAGCCCTAACGTACGCGCTCTTTAAAGAAGGCAACGTGGGCACGGCGCTCCATCAGGCATTCGCGGTTCTGACCTCGCGCGTGATCTCCGTCTTCGCCAAGACGGCCATTGCGGCGGGGATGGCGGTATATTTGGTGATGAAAGTTTTGTGATGGCGATTTTCAGGAGAAGAGACGGATTATTTCCTGGATCGAATCCACGAGGAAATCCGGCTTGCTGTCTTCCAGTTCTTTCCGAGGACGGAATCCGTACGTCACGCCGCAAGTGAGGATGCCGGCATTTTTTCCGGTATCGATATCGACGTGGCTGTCGCCGATGATGACGGTTTTTTTCGGGTTCGCATGGAATCGAGCCAAAAGATGAATGACGACGGAAGGATCGGGCTTCTTCGGGAAGGACGTGTCGCCGCCGTAGATGCCCTTGAAAAAAGGCGCGAGTTTCAAGCCCGCGATGATTTTTTCCGAGAACCCTTGGGATTTGTTCGTGACCACGACTTTGGGGCGGTCTTGGAAACGGTTCAGAACCTCGAGCACGCCGTCGAAAGCGTAGGTCTTGTCGGTGCAATGCGCGTCGTAATGTTTCCGAAAAATCGAGAGGGCCTTTTCTTCCGATAATTCGGCAAGCTTCTCCGGCGCCGCGGCCTCCAGCGATTGCCGAATCAGGGGCATCACGCCGTGACCGACGAAGGAGTAAATGATGTCATCGTCGATACGCGGCAGCCCGAGAGCGTCCATCGTATAATGGACGGAGTTCGCGATGTCTTCTTTGGAGTCGATCAGGGTGCCGTCGAGGTCGAAGAGGAAAAGGTCAATTTTGGGCATGGGATGCATTCAACGATCTTATTCATTTTTTCAATCTAAGATTCCTTTTTTAATCTGACGCGGATGGCGCTCAGAGCTTGTACGATTTCCGTGAGGTTCATAAGATCGAGGCTTTTCATTTTTAAAAGTTCGGACATTTTATGTCCCGCAAGTTCGCCGAAGCATTTGATTTTGGAACTTTTCAAGGCATTGACGGTTTGAGGTGACAGTTTCAACCTTTCGACGGGAATAGAGAAAGTTTCTTCGAAAAAAACAATGTGGCTGGCCATTGCAGATATCTCTGCGCCTTTTAATTTCAAACCCCATTCTTCCAAAAACTTCAGGGTCTTTTTGATGAAATCGCTATGGAAGTTTGCGATTGTGACGAGTTGCTGTGGACTGTACTGCAAAAGATCTCTTATGTGTAAGATTCCGAGGCCGTTAAGGGTGTCGATGTCCTTCTTATCCACGGGTAAACAACAATTTTTGATTTTAATACGCGGGATCTGTTTCCGGCGGTGAGCAACAAAAAAGAAAGGGCGTTTTTGCTTATCTCTTCCTCGTCGCGCTTGATGCCGATCTCCGTACGTTTAAACAGGGCAGCTACTTTTGCGCGAGGTAGAGGCGGGTGTCTTAAAAAACGTTTGTAAAAAATCAGGAGGCCCTCTTTACTAAATGTGACCGAGGGCATGGTGTAACATAATAAAACTTCGTAAGGGAAATCCGCCATGTCTCTAGCGAACATGGTTTCAAAGCTCTCTCCTTGCGGGATTTCCAATCCGCGCCCACTGGAGAGCTGTTCGAACCTTTTCAGGAGTTGGGATACGGGAGTTTGCTCCGTGGACTTCTTGTTTCTACCGATGACCTGAGGCTTTTTAAGTTTCGAGGGCGTTCGATCCTGGAAAAGAGGAGGTTGAACGGTTATGCTGTTCCCGTTCTCTAAAAAATTATGACGGGGTTTTAAAGCAAACCATGTCTTCGTCGCCTGAATCGCAGGATCTCCGCCGGATAGGTTGGCCAATCCCAGGGGAAGTATAAAAGGTATGGTTTTGGAGGAAACATTCATGATTTCGCTATCGACTCAGTCTTAGAAAAAGTGTCGCGTTTTTATGCTGGCGGTCAGTCGGCGCGGTATTGTAGGTGACGGCCGGATTTGAAAATTTGCCCCCGTAGTTCAATGGATAGAACAAGGGACTCCTAAGCCCTAGATACAGGTTCGATTCCTGTCGGGGGCACAAAGACTTTTGGAGACAATTATGAGTGGAAACACGATCACTTCCATCACCGCCCGCGAAGTTTTGGACTCCCGTGGCTGGCCCACCGTTGAAGCGGATGTCGTCATTAATGGAGTATTGGGTCGCGCGATCGTGCCTTCGGGCGCGTCGACGGGGACTTACGAAGCGGTTGAACTGCGTGACGGGGATCCGAAGCGCTATCTGGGCAAGGGCGTGCAAAAGGCCGTCAAAAACGTCCAAGACGTCATCGCTCCGAAGATCAAGAGTTTCGCGGCCGGCGACCAAAAAGCGCTCGATCGTCTTCTGATCGACCTCGACGGAACGCCGAACAAGGGCAAGCTGGGGGCGAATGCTTTGCTCGCGGTCTCGATGGCGTACGCGCACGCGTCGGCGAATCTCCGGAAAATCCCGCTTTATCGTTATCTGGCCGAAATCTCGGGCCAGGCCGGTAACGTACTGCCGACGCCGCTCATGAACGTGGTCAACGGCGGCCAGCACGCGGACAATCCGCTCGACGTGCAGGAATTCATGATCGTGCCGTGCGGGGATTCGTTCCGCGAGTCTCTCCGCATGGGCGCCGAAGTCTTTCATCAATTGAAAAAACTGCTGTCGTCCAAAAAACTCGCGACGGCGGTGGGGGACGAGGGCGGTTTCGCGCCGCAGCTTAATTCCAATCTTGAAGTCTTGGAATTGCTCGTGACCGCGGTCCAAAAAGCGGGTTTCAAAGAAGGGTCCGATATTTTCTTCGCCCTCGACGTCGCTTCGACTGAGGTTTTCAAAGACGGTCATTATTCGCTGGCGACCGAAGAGGGCCGCAAGACCGAAGTCACCGATCTCGTCGCGTACTACCAAAAGCTCTGCGCGCAATTCCCGATCGTCTCGATCGAGGACGGCCTCGCGGAAGAAGACTGGGTGGGCTGGGCGAATCTCACGCGCACCTTGGGTCAAAACGTCCAATTGGTCGGTGACGACCTCTTCGTGACGAATCCGGAGCGTTTGAAAAAGGGCATCGAGCAGAAGACGGCGAATTCGATCCTGGTCAAGGTCAACCAGATCGGGACTTTAACCGAGACGCTGGAAGCGATCCGTGTTGCGCGCGAGGCGGGATACACCTCCGTCATCTCGCACCGCTCGGGCGAGACCGAAGACGCCACGATCGCGGACCTGGCCGTCGGCGTCTGCGCGGGCCAGATCAAGACCGGCAGCTTGTCGCGATCGGAACGTTTGGCAAAATACAATCGGTTGTTGCGTATCGAAGAAGAATTGGGCACCGGTGCCAAGTATTTGGGGGCCAAGGCGTTCCGACGTTAGAAGAAACCATGGATAAAATCCTCGATCGAATCGCCGAGCGTCTGTGGCGGTTTTTCAGCTCGATGAAATTGGCCCTAAGCCTTTTCATCGCCTTAGTCGTCAGCACGATGATCGGCAGTATTGTACGCCAGCGCCCGATCGCGGAGCCGGGGCAGCTCGAAAGGGCTTATAGTCCCGAGACGATCGTTTGGTTGGACAGATTCGGGTTCTTGGACGTTTTTCATTCGTGGTGGTTTTTGCTGCAGATGGCGCTTTTGGCGGTGAATATCACTGTCGTTTCGATCGACATGTGGCCGAAATTCCGCGCGCGCCTCAAAAGTTTCTCGCCGGTCTTGACGCCGCGCACGCTTCCAGGGTTTTCGGAAAGTATTCCGCTGAAGACGTCTTCGGATGACTTTGCAGATGGCTTGGTCGCATCGCTGAAATCCCTCGTCCGCAGGAAGTTTCGCAATCCTCAAGTTACGGTCGTCGAAGGGCGCACGCACATTGCGGCTCAGAGCGCCCAATGGGCTCATTTAGGCGTCTACGTGATCCACGTCGGCGTTCTCTTGGTCTTGATCGGTGGTATGATCACGGGCGCGAAGGGTTTCGAAGGTCAGATTCCGCTGTCTCCGGGCGAAAGTTCCGATTTTTATTTCGACCGCGCGATTCCCGGCAAGAAGACGTCGCTGGGGTTTACGCTGCGCTGCACGGGAGCGCGCATGGACCGTTATCCGGACGGGTCGCCTAAAGCCTACTTCAGCGACCTGGAAATACTGGAAGGCGACCGCGTCGTCGCGAAAAAGACGATCAAGGTGAACGATCCCTTGTCCTACAAAGGCATCTATTTCTATCAGGCGACGTTCGGCCAAAAACCCGTGAATGAGAAGACGTCCATCACTATCGACGTGAGGGATACGGCGCACAAAGGAGCGAAGCCCAAGGTTTTTGTCACCGATTTCGAAAAATCCGAGGCGCTGCCGGGATCAAAAGGCAAGTTTCAGGTCATGGACTACGCGGAGAGCGTCCCTCTGGACGTCGAAGGGCATAAAAAAGACCTGGGCGAAGCGGTTAAGATCCTCTTAAGCGAAGACGGGGAAGAACCCAAAATGGTTTGGCTCTTCAAGAATTATCCGGACTTCGACCGTGACATCCGCAAAGGCCGCTATCATTTCACGTTCCATAATTTCGAGTACGACTACCAGGTCGAAAACGTGACCGGCATCCAGGTCGCGAAGAATCCCGGGATCGACATCACTTGGATAGGAAGCGCCTTGCTCTTGGCTGGTTTGTTGTCGACGTTTTGGGTCCCGCACCGCAAGCTGTGGGTCGTCGTGGGAGACGGCGAAATCACCGTCGCGGGAGCCTCTCACCGCCACCCCGAAACTTTCGAGAAAAAGTTAAAAAAGATTGTGGAGCAAATCAAATCCATGGTGAATCCCGCTTCATCCTCATCTAAGGAAGCTTAAGCCTATGACGCCATCTCACTTAAGTATCGCTCTCTTGAAATGGGCCACGTTGGGTTATTTGGCTGCGATGACGATTTACATCGTGCATCTGATCGGCCGGAAACGCTGGTCGTATATCGCGGCGCCGGCGATCGCAGGCGTGACGATCCTGGCCCATGCGGGTGCTTTGATCGACCGGTGGATTCAGGGCGGTCTGTACCGTCCGCCTTGGACGAATCTCTATGAGTCCCTTGTTTATTTCAGCTTAGGTTTGGCCGTCGTGGCCTTGATCATCGACCTTCGTTACCGCCTGCGATACGTGACCGCGTTTGCGACGCCGCTGGTGTTTTCGTCGTTAGGGTTGGCTTACCTTGTGCCGGTCAAGGAAATCACGCCGCTCGTGCCGTCGCTCCAGAGCTGGTGGATCTTATCGCACTCGTGCCTGGCGGCTTTTGCGTATTCCGGCTTCATCGTCGCCTCGGTCGTGGCGTTTCTCTATCTCATCAAAATCGGCATGGACGAAAAGGCGTTGGGGCTTTGGACGTCCTTAATCCTGATCGCCGGATTGCTTTTGGTGGGTGGAAGTGACGTGTTCCTGCACGGCCGGTATTTGATGACGGAGATGGCGTTCGTCGGCGGCAAGTGGACGCAAAATCGTATTCCCGGGAGCGATCCCGTGCGTTTCTTCGAAATCGCCGTGCCGTATGTGCCTCATTTTTACCTTGCTTCGGCGGGGCTGGGAGCGATCGCGACGCTGCTGTTCTTTTCGCGATCGGCCTTGAAAAAAGCGAAGATCGTGCTCGTCGCGGCCTGGATCGCGCACGTAGGGCTGATCGCCGCGGTCAGCTATGTTATTGCCACCTATCAAAGCGTCAGTTTGGGCTCCAATCCTTATGCTCTCACGTTGCTTATCTTGATGGCGGCGGTCGAGGCATTTTCCATCTCCTATCTTTTCTGGGGCGAGCGCATGGCGCGCGCGTTGCCGGAGGCTTTGTCGCTCGAAAGATTGTCGTATCAGGTCACGCTCTTCGCATTTCCGTTCATGACGTTGATCCTGATTACGGGTGCCATCTGGGCTCATGAGGCTTGGGGGCGTTATTGGGGATGGGATCCGAAGGAGACGACGGCTCTGGTGACGTGGTTGATTTACACAGCCTATCTGCACGGGCGTTTCATCCCGGGCTGGAGCGGCAAGAAGGCCGCCGTGATTTCCATCATAGGATTTTTCTCCGTTATCTTCACTTATCTCGGTACCAACTTGGTCCTGTCCGGCCTCCACTCCTATGGAAGTAACTAACGCGACCTCCGGCACCTCTTCTGATAATTTGCCTTCGCAGGACATCCGGATCGCGCCGATGATGGCGGAGCACCTTCCGGTCGTCTTGGAAATCGAGAATCTGTCGTTTCCGACGCCGTTCACCGAAAATCTCTTCCGCATGGAGTTGAATTTGAACGTCGCGCATCTGTACGTGGCTCTCTCAGGGGCGCGCGTGATCGGTTACATCGATTTTTGGAGGGTGGGACCGGAAGCGCACCTGATCACCTTGGGCGTGCATCCGGATTTCCGCCGTCAACAGGCCGCTTCGAAGCTCGTGCAGCACATGATCGACGAATGCCGAAAATCCAAAGTCGAAGTCGTCTCCCTCGACGTACGCCCGACCAACGAAAGCGGCCGGGCCCTGTATGCCAAACACGGTTTTCGTCAGGCGGGCCTCCGGAGAAAATATTATCAGGACAACGGGGAAGACGCCCTGGTCTTAAACCTGTCTTTAAGGGATGATGGGGCATGACTGAAAGCGCCCAAAAAACCGTCTGCTTAGTCTCGCTCGGCTGTGCGAAGAATTTAGTCGACGCCGAAATGATGCTCGGATTCCTCAAAAAAGACGGATTCGGCTTTTCAGCCGACCCGTCTCAGAGCGAGGTCATCGTCGTCAACACCTGCGGATTCTTGGAGGCCTCGCGCCGCGAATCCATCGACCACTTGCTTGAAATGGCGAAGTTCAAAGACGAAGGCCGGTGCGAAGTCCTGGTCGCCTCGGGATGTTTAAGCCAGAAGCACGGCGATGAATTGGCCAAGGAAATGCCGGAAGTGGATCTTTTCATCGGTACCGGTGAGTTCGACAAGATAGCGGGTTTTTTGAGGGGCAAGTATCCGTCAGGCGGCGTCGAAGTGACCTCCCGTCAGATCCTGCCCGACCCGGACTTGCCGCGCGTGCTCGCGACGCCGCGGCATTACAGCTATTTGAAAATTTCCGAAGGCTGCTCGCACATCTGCTCTTTTTGCACGATTCCTTCGATCCGGGGCCGTCTGAAAAGCCGTCCGATGGAGTCGGTTGTGCGCGAAGTGGAAAATTTCGTCGCCGACGGCGTGAAAGAGTTCAATCTAATCGCGCAGGACTTGAACGAATACGGTCGTGATTTGAAAAACGGCTCTCATTTGGCCGGCCTCCTTCAGGCCTTGGATCAAGTGAAGGGTGATTTCTGGTTGCGCCCGCTTTATATGTATCCTTTGGAATTCAACGACCGCCTGATCGGTACGATCCGGGACGCCGCCCACGTCGTGAAATACGTCGACATGCCGCTCCAGCACATCAGCGAGCGCATCCTCATGTCGATGAAGCGCGGCTCGCCGTCGCGCTACGTGCGGCAGCTGATCGGGAAGCTCAAAAAAGAAATCCCCGACATCACGCTGCGTACGACGTTCATCGTGGGTTATCCGGGAGAGACCGAAGAAGAATTTCAGGAGCTTTGTGATTTCATCACGGAGTACGAGTTCGACCGCGTCGGCGCCTTCAAATTTTCCCGCGAAGAAGGTACGTCCTCCGTGGACCTGCCCGATCAGGTTCCGGAGGAAATCAAGGAAGAGCGTCACCATCGCCTCATGACGTTGCAGCGCGAGATTTCCCGCCGCCGCAATCACGCTTGGATCGGGAAGACCGTGCAGGCCTTATCCGACGGCATCACGAAAAAGAATCTCACCCAAGTTCGTTTGGCAAACCAGGCTCCGGAAATCGACGGCGTGACCTGGGTGTCGGGACTTTCGGAAAAATCGAATGGCACGTTCGTGGACGTCAAAATCACGGCCGCCAAGGACTATGATTTGGTGGGAGAAGTCGCCGCCTTTTGATTGCCCGCATCGTTATGCTCCCGGATCCACCGACGCACGTATGAGGTCGGACGCCAGGGATGGCGCACGAAGACCGAGCCGAAGCTGATCGCGCGGGCCCCCAAGGTTTTCAGACGCTCGACATCCTCGTACTCCCACACCGAAGGCCCGATGACCGGGATACGTGAGATCGTTGAAATTTCCTGGACCATTTTCCATGTGAAGGATTGGATGATTTTGCCTGAAACACCGCCGCCGCCGTAGCGTGCGAGAGGCGAGGGAGTTTCCGGATAGACTAAATTCCAAGGGATACTGTTGATGCTGACAGCTTCGATTTTAGGATCGGTTTCGAGATCCTTCGCTAGTTTCAAGTAGTCGTGCGTGTAAGAAAGTTTGATCAGAATCGGAAGCGAAGAAACGCGTGCGGCGTGGCGCGCGATCTTGGTTATTTTTTCCGCAGAGGACGCTTCCCGGTCCGGCGTGTTGGGACAGGAAAAGTTGAGTTCCACTCCCAAGACCGGCGTGCCTTGGAGTTTTTGCACCATTTCGACGGTGTCTTTTTCGTCGTTCGCCTCGATCGAGGCGATGAGCTTGTATTTTTCCGGGATGCGCGGCGCGATTTTTTCGATCCACCAGTCGATGCCGGGGTTGGTCAGGCCGATCGCGTTGACGACGCCCGCCTTCTTGTTCTTCACGACGCTCCAAGGATGCGACCAGCGCAGGTTTCCTGTGCGCGGCTGACGCGTCAGGGTCTTGACGACGATGGTGAAGAGTTCCGGGTCGAGGAGACCGGTCCAACGAAGCGGCCATTCCCAAGGCCATCCGCGCCCGTCCCAGGCGAGCGCGCCCGAGGCGGCCATGAATTTGAACGCGTGTCCGTTCGAAAGTGTGATCACGTAGAGGCGTTATCCCCGATTTGCTCCTTGACGATCAATGACTTTCGGTGAATTTTTCAAAGTTCCGAATTCTGAAAGAGGCCGCCTTGCTCAAAACCCGTCTGGATATTTTCTTGTCGTCGCAGCATCGACACTTGAGCCGTTCGCAGATCAAGAGATTGATCGAAGAAGGCTATATCCTGATCGACGGCGAAAAAAGAAAACCCAGTTACCTCCTGCGCGGGGGAGAAACGATCGAGATGCTGAAGCGCGGTCCGGAAATCCCCAAAGCCGAGCCGGAAGCCATCCCTCTCGATATCCTTTTCGAAGATGAAGACCTGCTCGTGATCAACAAAGCCGCCGGCATGGTCGTGCACCCGGCGCCAGGTCATTTTCAGGGAACGCTCGTCAGTGCGGTCTTAAGTCATTTGGGGCGCAAGACGATTTCGGGGGAATCGCCGGAACTCCTAAGACCGGGCATCGTGCATCGTCTCGACAAGGGCACGACAGGTGTCATGGTGGTGACCAAAAACGACGTCGCGCATCGGGTCGTTTCGGCGCAGTTCAAGGACCGGAAGGTAGAAAAAGAATACGAGGCGATCGCGTTCGGACGTTTCACGAGGAAGTCGGGAACGGTTTCTCGCGCCATCGGCCGTGATCTCCACCATCGACAGAAATTTTCCTCGAAGAGCCGCTATGCGCGCGAAGCCGTGACGCATTGGGAAGTCATCAAGCCGTTTCAATTCGCGGCCCACGTAAAGGTCAAACTCGAAACCGGCCGCACGCATCAGATCCGCGTGCATCTTTCCGAGGAAAAACATCCGTTGGTAGGTGACAAGACTTACGGAGCCGGTGCTTATTTTTCGACGATCCGTGAAGAAGCTTTGCGCGAGTGTTTGAAGAACGTCGGCCGGCCCATGCTGCATGCGCGCCGGTTGTCGTTCCTGCATCCGCGCACCCAAGAACGTGTTCGCTTCGAGGCGCCGTTGCCCGCCGATTTCCACGCCGTTTTGAAGGTGTTGCCGTGATCTTATCTCCGCTTTTGGAAAAAGTGGCCGGTATCACGCACGGTTTTGGGACGATCAAAGATGTGCGTCCCGACCGCGTCGTGACCGTGAAGCAAGTCCATGGCGTTGCGATACTGGAGCCGAAAGGCATTTTAGCATCCGAACCTGAAGGGTACGATACGGTGCTGACCGATCGGCCGGGCCTCGCGATCGCGGTAAAGACCGCCGATTGTCTGCCGATCTTGATCGTCGAACCCGACAAGAAAATCATCGCCGCCGTCCACGCCGGATGGAAGGGGACGCTGCAGAGAGTCGTTCAAGTCGCCCTGCGGCGGATCCAAGAAAAGGGCGGAAATCTCGAAAGTCTCCTGTGCGCGATGGGGCCGAACATGGTCGGTGGCTGTTTCGAAGTTGGAGAGGATGTGAAGTTTGATTTCGAAAAGGAATTTCCCGGCTGGCCGATCTTGAAAAAAATCTCCGATAAGAAATGGCTGCTCGACGTGGCTCTCGCCAACCGTCTTCAATTAGAAGAAATGAAAGTCCCATCCGCTCACATAGACCGCATCGATATTTGCACCCACTGCCACCCCGATCTTTTTTGGTCCTATCGCCGCGACGGCGAAGCGGCGGCGCGTATGGTGAGTTGTTGTTTGATCGAAAAATAAAACCCCTCGGTGCCTATAAGGCTCCGAGGGGTTTTGAGCTTCGTCTCATATTTGGAAAACTAATCTTCGTGATGACCATTATGATGGTCATCACTATCAAAGACGACATGCTTCAACCACTGTTCGACTGGTTTATCGACAAGCTCCGCATGATCAGGGCTCGCCCAATGATCGATGTGACCGAAGGCGCTGATGCTGTTGAGCGTGACGCTGTCAGATGAGGTCAGGCGCGCCATTTCTTCTGTTGTGGTTCCAAATCCTTTTCCGCCTTGGATGACGTAGACGGGGCCGTCGAAATCCTGAAGGTTATCGGTGAAGGTCTGATCTCCTGCTAAGCTGCAATTAATATCCCGAAAAAGAGCCATGGGAGCGTAGTCGACGAAAAGCAGTGTGTTCTTGGCGACTCGTTCCAGGTCAGCGAAGGAGAGGGCTAGCGTCGAAAGATCCCCTGCTGCCAAGGCGTATCCCGGTACCGGCAAGGTGAGCGGGCTGGGAGGAGGTGCGATTAAAAAACCTGTCAGAGCCTGTTCGTTGGTTGTTCCCGGGGGGGGAAATGGAAACGGAGAAGGATCATTAGGTTGATTTAGGGCTAAAGCTCCCAAGATTTTAAAGTTCTGCGACGATGGATCAAAAAAGATCCCTTGGGACATTTGGGCCTGCTCGATAGCGCACCATTGTTGGTTAATGGCCCTGACTTCGGGGCGGGCGCTGTAGATGGATCCCTCCCAAAGTAACATGGCTCGATAATCTTCTGGGGCGGCATTAACAGTCGCGGCCGCATACATAGAGCCTGAGGAATGTCCCGCGATAACAGGTAATTCGCCTGGGTGAATGGTCTCAATGACGCCTCGGATATAAGAGATGTCATTGACAGCTGTTTGCATGCCCCAGTTTTCCATTTCGGCGCAAGTGGACGGATTCTGCTCGCAGAAAGGTGCGACGATGTTTCGGAATCTGGAAGCATAGCCAAAGACGTCATAGCCTTTTTTTGCAAAATAAGCGGCGATTGATTTGTCGAAGTCATTATTTTCATCAAACTCATAAAAATCATAATCTGGCCCCAGGGGAGGGAGGAGAAGAAGAGTTCCTTTCGAGGGATGGTTGTTTTTGCGGAGGCGGTGAAGGGTGAACTGATTGATCGGACTGCTGCCATCCTGAATGATGGTCTCTGTTTTTGTCAGAGAGCCGATTTGCTGATTGTTGGTACTGATGATTTGATAGGCCGCGCTAACCTCCAGAGAGATTCCGGAGAAAAGCGTGACGAGGAGCAGAGAGAGAAAGTTTTTTCTCATGGTGCACCATTCATCCTTTCTTTTGGTTGTTGGGGTTTGGTTTTTATCCACTATTATGGTCGTCTGTCTGGGAAGGAAAAAAATGGCAAGAAATGAAAGTGCATTTTCTGTAGAAAATGCTCACAATTGAGTCAAAAAATAATTAAATGGATCATTATTTATCCAAATTGAAACATTCTGCTTTTTAAGCATCGTATTGTCTCCTGCGATGGTAATGTAAAAGGTCCTGGAGAGGGGGGGGCTGTTCCTGCTTGCCGATTTTACGCGCTTTGCTAATCCCACCCCCTATGCCTGCCGCTCAGAAAGTTGAAGACAATAAAACTACTTCCGTCACGCCGATGCTGCGTCAGTATCTGGAGATCAAGGCGCAGTGTCCCGATGCGATTTTATTTTATCGGATCGGCGATTTTTACGAGATGTTCTACGACGACGCGGTGACGGCGGCGAAGGTCCTCGATATCGTATTAACCTCACGCAACAAGAACGACCCGAATCCCGTCCCGCTCTGCGGCGTCCCGCACCATTCGATGCAGCCTTATCTCGAGAAGTTGGTCGAGAAGGGTTACAAAGTCGCCGTCTGCGATCAGGTTGAAGATCCTAAGGAAGCCAAAGGCGTCGTGCGCCGCGAAATCACGCGCGTGCTCACGCCGGGATTCGCGGGGCTTCTCGACAAAAACGAAAAAGACGCGGGCTCCGAATGCCTCGTCGCCGTTCACGGCACCGATAAATCTTGGGGCGTTTGCGTTTTCGAAATTGGAACGGGACGCTTCCAAGTCACCTCCGTCGCGGGAACGCGCGAGGCTTTGCAAGAAGAGTTGGATTTGATCGCTCCGCGCGAAATCATCGTCGCGGAAAGCCGCCTGCCTTTTTTCGACTCGTGGAAAGATAGATTTTGCGTCACGCGCCTTCCCGATTGGATTTGGGATCAGGCCTTCGCCAAACGCACGCTTACGCATCAGTATCAAGTTGCGACTTTGTCGGGATTTGGCTGCGATGAAATCCCCGAAGCGTTGATCGCCGCCGGAGCGGCGTTGCACTACGCGAAAGACACGCAGAAAGTCGACCGGCTGCTGCACCTTCATCCGATCCGCCGCTATGAGCGCGTGGAAGCGATGCGTCTGGACGAAGAGGCGCGGAAGAATTTGTCGTTGCCGGAATTGGTCGCGCTCATGGATCGAACGTATACGTCCATGGGGCGCCGCCTTTTCCGGGAATGGTGTCATGCGCCTTTGATCGACCGTTCCCGCATCGAAGAAAGGCTCGATGCGGTCGCCGAATTAAAAGACCGGCCGTCTTTGATCGAAGGGCTTTCGGAAATGCGGCACATTTATGACCTGGAACGCATCGGCAGCCGTTTGTCCCTGAACAGCGTCCACGCCCGCGATTTAAGGGCGCTGGCGGAGTCGCTCCAAGCGACCGCACGCGTGAAAAGATTTTTGACCGAGTTGCAGTCGCCGATGTTTAAGCAGGAAGCGCAAAACTGGGACGCTCTCGAAGACGTGCGCGATGAAATTTTGAAAACCCTCGTGGAAGAACCGCCTTTCGGTTTGAAAGACGGAGGCATGATTCGCGACGGTGTTTCGTCGGACTTGGACGAATTGCGCCGGCTGCGTACGGACGCGAAGGGCGCCATCGCCGCGATGGAAGACCGCGAACGGCAACGCACCGGCATCGGATCACTCAAAGTCCAATTCAACCGCGTCTTCGGTTATTATTTCGAAATCTCAGCGACTCAGTTGGCTAAGCTCACATCCGCCTTGCCGCCGGATTTCGTGCGCAAACAAACGCTCGCGAACGCCGAACGCTTCATCACGCCGGAATTGAAGCAATTCGAGGACAAGGTCTTGGGGGCTGAGGAAAAAATCAAGGCTCTGGAATACGAGATCTTTTGCGGCTTGCGTCAATCGGTTATCGCCGTCATCGAGCGGTTGCAGGCCCAAGCTCGTCGCATCGCCGCGGTCGACGCGCTTTTAAGCCTGTCTCTCTATGCGCGCGAAAACAAAACCGTGCGCCCGACCTTGACCGACACCGCCGACCGTCCGCTGGAAATCCGCGCGGGCCGTCATCCCTTGGTCGAGAGAAACCTTCCCGCGGGAAGCTTCGTGCCGAACGACTTGAACATGGACCAGGGCCGGTTTTTCATGATCACGGGCCCCAATATGGCCGGCAAATCCACCGTGATCCGCCAGACGGGCGTCATCGTCCTCATGGCGCAAATCGGTTCTTTCGTGCCGGCCGACGAAGCGACGATCGGCATCGTCGACCGCATTTTCACGCGCGTGGGCGCCTCTGACAGGCTCGCGCGCGGCGAGAGTACGTTCATGGTGGAGATGTGCGAGACGGCCTTGATCTTAAATCACGCGACCGATCGCAGTTTGGTCTTGCTCGACGAAATCGGCCGCGGCACGTCGACGTTCGACGGCATTTCGATCGCCTGGGCCGTCGCCGAATATCTGCATGACAAAATCCGCGCCCGAACGCTTTTCGCCACGCACTACCACGAATTGATCGATCTCGCGCTCACGCGGCCCGGGATCAAAAATTACAACGTCGGCGTCGCGGAGTCCGGAGGCGACGTCGTTTTCCTCTACCGACTCCAGCCGGGCGGCATGAGTCACAGCTACGGCATCCACGTGGCCAAACTCGCGGGCCTCCCAGCGACCGTGGTTGACCGGGCGAAAGAAGTTTTGAAAAACCTAGAATCGAACGAACTCGAGCCCGGCGGCAGTCCGCGCCTGGCCAAGAAGTCCAAAAAAGAAAACGGACAAGGATCGCTTTTTTAAAACTGTATTTTTGAGGAGGTCGTTATGGACCGCACGTCTTTAGGGCTTTTGATCCTTCGTATCACTTCCGGTGGTTTGATGTTGATCCACGGCTGGCAAAAATTAGTCGGCTTCGGCGCCGCCTGGGGAAATTTCCCGAACCCGATCGGCATCGGCAGCCATGCGAGCCAGATCCTGGCCGTCTTCGCCGAATTTTTCTGCTCCATCGCTGTGATCGTCGGATTTCGGACGAAGCTAGCGGCGATTCCACTACTCATCACCATGCTAGTCGCAACTTTCATCGTCCTTCGTGGAACGCCCATCGGCCAGCGCGAATTGGCGCTCCTCTTCGCCGCTTGCTTCGCGACGTTAAGCCTCTTGGGCGGCGGGCGGTACACGCTCAAAGATTAGCGGCTTAGATAGCAACCCTTTCGCAAATCTCACGAAGTTTAGGGAAGAAAGTGGAGGTGTTGTTTGTCTTTTTCCTTCAAAGCGACCGAAATCACGGGGCGATTGAGCCAGTTGGCGTCTTTGAGTCCCTGCTCTCCTCAAAAATTAATGACGACCTTAGGGCCTTTGGAGCCTGTTTTGCGGATGTTTCCTCAGACGGCGGCTCCCTTGAGGACCTTGTTGAAAGGAGAGGAGCGTCGCGTCTCCGAAACCGTCTTTAATTGCCTTAAAGCCGAAGCCGGCCGCTTGGCTCCGCGCTTGAAAGTTCTCTTTCCCGCTTCCTCAGGTATCCTCACGATCGAAGATTTGCACCGCATTTATGTGGAGTCCTGCGGCATCTCATCCGCCGTGCGGGGAGTCGTCGCCGCTTCGGAACATCCCGGTTTTTCGATGAAACACATACCGCTCAGCTTTGGCGGCCTCTTCGTTTTCGAAAGCGGAGGATGGGCGGAGTTGCTTTGGGATTGCGGCTACCGGCTCGACAAAAATGCCGATGGAACCCCTAACATCTTTTCGGACATGGGTCTCGGAGGGAAAATCATCAGGTCATCGAAACGCTCTTCCACGGAAGCATCCTTTTTTCCTTTGGACTGGAAGGAAGCGCAGGAAGCCGCCGCCAAAAAGGCCGAAATTTTCCGAATGGAATCTTCGGATGAGGGACGAGTTTACAGACGCCGGGGACTCATGGGAGATTTGACGTTTTCTCTCGATCCAGAAAGCCGTTCTTTTATCACGTCCCACAATTCTCTTCTAGAGCCGGGCTCTTCCCAATCGATCCATTATTTAAAGCGCATCCAGTATGAAGCGGACGCTCTTTTGTATGCAGGCTGCCTGACCATGAACGGAAAGTCGAAAGCTTGGTCTTATCCGATGCAAGCGCGTCTCGTTCCCCCTGCGAACCACGATTACAGTTTGAAAGCCGCTGTTTCCCAGTTCTTGTATTTTCCGAGAGTGGTCCTGGAAATTCGGGGATATTCCTTAAGCTACGACCATATCCGATACGAGCAACTCTTCCCTTTCGTGGAGGAGGCGCGGCGCTGCTTGAGCGATCCGGCATTTTCCCGGCGCTTTGATGGGTTTCTTATCGCCGCGCGGGATGGAGAGAATGCCGTCATGTTCACCCGGATAGACGGAGGCAGTCCCGTGCGCGTGACTCTCGACCTGAAAAACGAGGCCGATTTGGATCTGGAGTGGCGGGTCAAAATGTATTGGTCGCCCAAGGAAGGGCATGACCCCGAAAAGGTCGTCTATGACTGCATCTCCGTTTCCAAAGGAAACGCGGAGATTGTCGAGGATTACATCCGCGCGAAATCACACCAAGGCCGCCGGATTTTCGAGACTCAGTGAGAACGCATGAGAGTTCTTCGTTCTGTTGCCAAACGGCGGAGGATTTGCCATTCCCTGAGTCGTGTCCCGAAAAATTATTCCGGCATTCTTTTTGATCTTGAGTCTCGTCTCCGTCCCTTCGTGGGCCCGTATGAACGGCGTCGAAGCCGTCATTAAAGCCGAACAAAAAGAGCGCCCCAGGCCTCCTGAAAAATTGCCGCCTCGCGCAGTGATCGATCCGATCCCGGAGACGCAAATGGGAGAGCCTAACGACAGAGTCGTCTCCCCCCGAAAAAAAGCGACTAAACAAGGATCTTCTTCAGTAAAAAAAAATGAAACCACCCGATGGGGGGGATCGGGGGGAGAACCGGGATTCTCCACCCGATCCGAGCCGCAGCAACCGGCTTCGCCGGTGCCAGGCGAAACGCCGAGTGATGAGGGGAGTGCGGTACCTCCCCTCATTATAATAGACGCAGGCCACGGCGGAAAAGACCCCGGCGCGATCGGCATCTTCGGTAAGGGAAAGAAAAAGACCGAGATTCGCGAAAAAGACGTCACGCTTCAAATTTCCAAACATCTCGCCGCGGCCCTGAAAAAGAAAATGGGGGCCCGCGTCGTTTTCACGCGGCCGAAAGATACCTTTATCACCTTGGGCGAACGCGATCGCATCGCGAACGCGAATGCCTGCGACCTCTTCCTCTCCGTGCACGCGAACGCCTCGACCTCACCGAAATCCGAGGGTCTGGAAATTTATTATCTGAACAAAGCCACCGACCAGGCCTCGCGCCGCCTGGCTCAACGCGAAAACGAAGGCGCCCCCCAAGAAGAGCGAGAGATGGAAGCCATCGTCTCCGATTTGATCCAGACCGCGTCCACAGAAGAATCCGCCGAGCTCGCGCGCGACGCGGTCGCGGCCCTGCAAAAGGTCAAAAAGAAACATCGTATCGAAGACATTCAGGTCAAAACCGCTTTGTTCTACGTATTGGTCGGGGCGAAATGTCCGAGCTTGCTGATCGAAACCGGTTTCATCACGCACCCGGTGGAAGGTAAGCGGTTGAAACAGTCCGTCTTCCAAAAAGATCTGGCCAATGCGATCGCGGAAGCCGTGCTCCGCTATTGGAAAAAATCCGAAAATTCGGGAAGTGATCTATGATCGAAAATGTACAGGAGTTCCATCTCGACACCGATCAAAGGATAGAGTCGATCAAGGCTTATTTGAAAAACGTCAATGAGCGTATCCTGCGCGGCCAGGAAGCCCGCGAGGATCCAGCGTTCTTATTGCACCTGCGTTCGGATGCGGTGGATTGCGTATTGGTCGCCCTTTACGACCAGGCTTTACGGGAATTCAAAGGCTCGCTGCGCGCCGCGCTCGTGGCCCAAGGCGGGTATGGGCGGCGCGAACTCTGTCTGCGTTCCGACATCGATGTGATTTTGCTCTATGAGGGCCGCGGTGCTGAGGCATTCCTGAAATTTGTGAATCAACACGTCGTGCAGCCTTTATGGGACGCGGGTTTGGAAGTCGGGTTCGCCGTGCGGTCGCTTAAAGATTGCCGTAAGCTCATGGAAGAAGATTTAACGATTCTGACGGCCCTGCTCGATGCGCGGCACTTGGCGGGAGATGGGGCTCTCACCGTAGAGCTCAAGAAAACCTTAGATAAATATTTTTCTAAATCCAGGCGTGATGATTTCCGCAAGCGCAAGATCGCCGAGAACAAAGAGCGCCACGAAAAATACGGCGGCGCTGTGTCGTTGCTGGAGCCGAACGTAAAAGAAAGCGGCGGGGGACTGCGCGACTACCATACGCTGTACTGGCTCGCGAAGGTCTACGACGGCGTGACCGACGACGCAGGCTTGGTCAAAAAAGGCTACTTGAATGCGTCTGAGCTTTCCGAAATGCAGCGGTGCCTGCGTTTCCTGTGGCGTCTCCGCAATGAATTGCACCGCCGTACCGGGCGGCGCAGCGATCAATTGATCATGGAATCCCAGGAAGTCGTCTCGCAGACTCTGGGGTACCACAACACCCCGCAATTCTTGGGGGTTGAAATCTTCATGCAGGAGTATTACCAAAATACGGCTATCCTGCACCGGCTGACCGAGCGCGCGATCCGTCGCCTCGACCGGCGCGAACCCGGGCTTTTTCCGGCGCCGAAGATCCCACTCGAAGACAAGAATTTAAGCATCGTCGACGGCCGCCTGACCTTGGCCCATCAAGACCTTTTCGAACGCGAGCCGATGTATTTGCTGAAAGTCTTCGAGACCGCGCGGAAGCTCGAGCTTGAATTGGACGACTGGACCCAGGAAAGGGCCGAGGGCTGTTTGCCGCGCATCGACGACGCCTTCCGCGAAAATCCCGAAGCGATCGCGCTCTTTAAGGACATGCTGTCGCGGCCTTTGGGATTGGGAAAAATGCTCGGCGCCATGAACGACACGAAAGTCTTGGGTACGTTTTTGCCCGAGTTCGGGAAGCTGCATTTCCGTGTTCAGCACAATCTTTACCATGCCTATACTGTCGACATTCATTCGCTCTTCGCGGTCTCCGAACTGGGGAAGATTTTCCGGGGCGATTACGAGAAGGCGCACGGGACGTTGACCCAGATCGTCAAAGACATCGCGACCGACGCCAAGAAAGCGCTGCTGGCCTTCGCGATCCTGTATCACGATATAGGTAAAGGCGACGGCAAGGGGCACGTCGAGCGCGGCGCGCCGATCATCCGCGAGTCCGCGCGGAAACTACTGTTTTCGGAAGCCGAGCAAGACATGCTGGAAGCGCTCGAGCGCAGCCATCTCATCATGACGCACGTGGCGTTCCGCCGCGACCTCGAGGATCAGAGCATGATCATCCGGTTCGCACGCACCATGCAGAGCCTGGAGTTCTTGGATTTTCTGTACGTCCTGACCTTCTGCGACGTGAAGGCCGCGAATCCCCTCGCGATGACGGAGTGGAAAGCGTCGCTGCTCGATTATCTTTATTTGAAGACCCGCGAAGTTTTGCAGCACGGGAATTTCACGCGCGAGACCGCTTCCGTGCTCTTGCCTCCGGTCCAGCAGGAAATCTTGGGGCTTTTCACAGAAGAGAAAGACCGCCAAACGGCCCGCGATTTTTTCTCGATGATGCCGGCGCGCTACCTGCTCTCGGTTCCGCGTGCGACGGTCGCCCGCCACGTCAAGCTCTGGGAAGGTTTCGAAAAGAACCCCATTATTTTCGACATCCGCACGCTCGAGAGGGAAGGTTTGCACGAGGTGACGTTGCTGACCTGGGAGAAGCCCACGCTTTTTTCCGACATGACGGGCTTGTTCGCATCGCATAATCTGAACATCTTAGAAGCCCAACTTCATCTCTCCACGCGCGGCCATGCCTTGCATATCTTCAAGCTCACGGATCAGGCGGGGGGATTGGTCGACCCGCAGGACGACAAATGGAAGCGCGTGGAAAAAGATTTGATCGAAGTTCTTCATGGGCGCGTGCGCATCGTGAACCTCGTCGCCGAAAAATTCCGCCCCTCTTTGCTGCGCAAGAAAATCGCACAGGTGAAACCCGCGAAGGTCGGGATCGATAACGACGTCTCGGCGTATTATACCGTCATCGACATCTACGCCGAAGACCGCGTCGGATTGCTCTATCAGATTTCGTCCACGCTCGCGGCGCTGGGCCTCTACGTCGACGTCTCTAAGATTTCGACCAAGCTCGATCAAGTCGCCGACACGTTTTACGTAAAAGACATCTTCGGACATAAAATCACGTCGCAAGAGCGCTTGAATAAAATCAAAGAGGCTTTGAAGAAGGTCTTGGAAGAAGAGCCGCAACCGGGATGGCGGCCCCTGGCGAATTAGGCGATCGAGGGGATAGGCCGCGATCCGCTGATACGGCGTCTAAAGCAATAATCGATAACATCGATCATGAGATCGGGGTCGATATCGCGGCTGCCGATGAAAGAAGAATGGGCGTACGTCGGGCGCAGCTGGTCCGACGATCTTCCCAGCGATCGGAAAATGTCGTAACTCGATTCCGATTTCACAGTATCGTCCTTGGTCGTCACCAGCATCAAGAGGGGCGGAAGCGTTATTTTCGCTCTTTCGGAAAAAAGCCATTTCCGGTTGGCGGCGATAAGCCTCCTTAAATCCCTCATGTAATAAGGATGATGACGGAAACTGAAAGCCTTGTGGCGTTCCACCAGGGCTGCGTGTTCCTCCTGCGACATGCCGTTGCGTTGCGGAGTCCTCATTTTTTTGTGCACGTCGTAAAAATGGGAAATGCCTTCCAGCATCATGAGGATGACTTTTTTGCCCCAGGAAAGGTCGATCATCGAATTGTCCGCCACGATGCGTTCGATGAAGGGTTCTTCGGGTTTTTCGAACATTCTCCAGGCGCCGATGAGTTCCGCGAAGGAGAGGCTGGAGGCCAGTGCGGAAACCCGTTTGCCCTGGAGTTGCGGGTCGCAGGCGACGATGTCTTTCATCACCCCTAAGAACTGATGGGCTTGCCGGATCAGCATCTCCGTGGAGTCGAGGAAGGGCAGGCTTGAATCCACCCGCGAGGAAAGGCCGTGGTTCATGCGTTCGTAATTGAAGACAGCGATTCCCGCCTTCACCAAGTTTTCGACGCGCATCAAATCATGGTCCAGATAATGGCTGTATCCGCGCATATCCAGCATGACGCCGTGAACGGGCGCGTCCGGGACGAAGCCCACGACGCGTAGGTAGGCGTTGGAGGGCTCGCCTCTCGCATCCACGCCTTGGAAGTAACCGTAGTACTTGGGTCCATGGGCGCAGATATTTTGAAAGCGCGCGCTTAAGTAACGTCTCGCGACGTCATCCAACGCCGCAGGCCCAGCCGCATCCGGGATCTGAAGTTCTTCAGGCAGGGCGCTCTGGTAATAATCAAAAATCCTTTGAGGATAATCCCCTTCGCCTCTTTGAAATCGGGGGGACAGACGGCTGCGTTCTTCCGTTAATCCAACGGGATGGTTGGGAAAGAGAGGGGGCTTCACATCTGTGGAGGCGCCAAGGACAAACATTTGTCCGTCTCGAACCTTAAAAGAAGAAGTTGTCAATATTTTTTAAGTACTTACACATGGTCGTGCAATTCAATTCTCGCGATTCGGCTGGAAGCAAGGTAAAGAACGATGGTTTATGGGTGACTCTTCATCACGCGCACTCTGGAAGTCTTCTTGGAAAAACGTGCGGTGGTTCGCTCCCGGCGTTCTATTGATCCTCCTGATTTTTCTCCTTCGCGGGAAATTTCTATCCCTGCTCGCGTTTCTTTTATCTCCCCTCATAGCCTTATTGGATCGCATTCCTGCAGGGTTCTTCGCCGTTTTTTTTCCTGGTTTTCTGATCTTAGCCCTCGGTGCTTATTACGCCTGGTACATGAAACGCTCCCGCCTCCGCGTCTATGAAACGCTATCACCGCGCATGCGCGAGGAAATCGATCAGGAACGTAAGGCGAGCATCCAGAGGCGGCAAAAATTCTTGGAAGCCATGAGCCAGGCGGAATTGCAGACGGGTGTCCCGAAACGGGAGCCGTCTGAGCCTTAAGGCGGACGTTGAATGTTATGATTGAAAAAGAAAACGAATCAGGACAGAGATCGAGAGTACCGAGATTAGGGAGAACCGTTTGAAGATCAAGCTCTGCATCGAGGAAGGTTGCCATAACGCCCAGACGACGAAGGATTATTGCCGTCTCCATTACGTCAAGAATTGGAAGTTGATTAAAGAAAAAGAGCAGAAAAAAGCTGCCGAACGCCTGAACAAATACGTGGAAGGCATCGTCAAAAAAAATCCGGACCGTTACGTGGACGCGATCCGCCGGGATTTGAAGAATGAAAAAGGCGGCGGCATCCCCGGCTTCCTCGATAGCCAAGGCGGCGAGACCGAAGAAACGTACGAAGGTACGGGATTTTTTACCGATGAAGAAGGCCTCGATAAAGTGCTGTCGAACATCAAGTTGGATAAACTGTAGGCTTAATTCCCATCCTGAGATTTTTTATTTTCTGTGACTAAAACTTACTTCGTCAAAACTTTCGGCTGCCAGATGAACGAGCACGACTCCCTGAAAATGGAAGGCTTGTTGCGCGGGCAGGGCTATGCGGCCGCCGCTTCCGCCCATGACGCCGACGTGTTGGTCATCAATACCTGCAGCGTGCGCGAGAAATCCTATCAAAAAGCCGTCTCCGAGATCGGGCGTTCCATCAAAGGCACGAGGGGACGGCGCCGCACGAAGAAGCCCATCGTGGCGGTCGCCGGTTGCGTCGCGGCGCACGACGGGGATCAGCTGATGAAGCGTTTCTCCGATATCGACATCGTCTTGAGCCCCGATCACGTCTCGAAACTTCCCGAATTGGTCGCCAAGGCCGAATCCGAAAAAGGCCGCTATGCGCGCGTGGATTTCGCGGACCTGTCGGACTACGAGTTCCCGTCGCCGCTCACTTTTCAGCAGGCGGAAAAAGCGTATTCGCCCAAGGCCTACGTCACGATCATGAAGGGTTGCGACAATACGTGTTCGTTCTGCATCGTGCCGTTCACGCGCGGCGCGGAAGTTTCGCGGCCCGTGGACGACGTCCTGCAGGAAATTCGGCACCTCCAAAGCCAGGGCGTGCGCGAAGTCATGCTCTTGGGGCAGAACGTGAACTCTTACGGCAAAGACCGCAAAGGCTCGGGTTTCCCCCATCTCTTACGCCGCATCGACGAAGAGACCGGCATCGACCGCATCCGGTTTACCAGTCCCCACCCGAAAGACCTTTCGAGGGAATTGATCTCCGAATACGGGAAAAACGGAAAACTCTGTCCTCACATGCACCTGCCCGTGCAATCCGGCTCGGACCGCGTTCTCAAGCGCATGCGACGTTCCTACACGAGGGCCGTTTACCTGCGTAAAATCGACGCCCTGAGGAGTATTTTGCCCGACGTGGCGATCACCACCGATATCATCGTAGGATTTCCGGGGGAGACCGAAGAGGATTTCGAACAGACGCTATCTCTCGTGCGCGAAGTCGGCTTCGACGCGGGATATTCGTTTTCTTATTCGCCGCGCCCGAAGACCGAGGCCTCCGGCTTCGCGGATGACGTCGCACCGGAGCGGAAAAGAGAGAGATTCGACCGTTTGCAGGAAGTTTTGAGCGAAGTCGCGTTGGCCCGGAACCAAAAATGGATCGGCCGTACGGTTCCCGTGTTGGTCGAAGGCGCCTCTCACGACGGCGAAGGACAGTTGACTGGGCGCGATCCCCACGGAAAGATCATTAATTTCCTTGGCGAGCGCGAATGGACGGGTGCTATACTCGACGTCGAAGTTACGCACGCCACGGCTTTCTCACTCCGCGGACGATTGCAAAACAAGGAGACTTAAGTGTTTGTCGAAATGAAGGTGACGGGCCTGACGATCGATCCGTTCACCAACATGCCGATCATCATCCTCAAGGATCTGGACGAGAAGAGCGCTCTTCCGATCTGGATCGGTTTGATCGAAGCCTCCGCCATCGCGACCGAGCTGGAGAAGATCAAGCTCGCGCGGCCGATGACGCACGATCTCATGAAAAACATCCTGACGAACTTGAGCATCCAGATCGAAAAGATCGAAGTGAACGATCTCGCGGACAATACGTTTTACGCGCGCATTCATTTGGCCTCCGGCAAGAAGACGTTTGCGATCGATTCCCGACCGTCGGATGCGATAGCTCTCGCTTTACGCATGAAGGCGCCGATCTTCGTGGACCGGAAGGTTATCGAAAAATCGCGCCAGATCGACCTGAATAAAGACGCTTTGAATCCACAGAAGACCGAAAAAGAGAAGTGGGCTGAGTTCCTCGAAAACCTCAATCCCGAAGACTTTGGAAAATATAAAATGTAATCCCGTGTGGCGTTGGCTGCCGATCGCGGTCTATGCCGCTTTCGTTTTTTATTTGTCGTCGCTTTCGCACCCGCACGTTCCTCATTTTTCCTATTCGGATAAGGTCTATCACGTCATTCTCTACGGCGGATGGGGCTTTCTGGTATCCGTTGCCGTTTGGCCGCAGCCGTGCTTTCGGCCCTTGAAGCATTGGAAAAAAATTCTCGTTGTTTCGACTTTAGCGGCCGGGATTTACGGCCTGACCGATGAGATCCATCAATTGTTCGTCCCGCCGCGGTCGTTCGACCTCTTTGATCTCCTGGCGGACTTGGTTGGCGGTTTTTTAGGGGGCTGTTTTTATATTCTGATACATTGGGCCTATGAGTCGCAAAAACGACCTTCTTCCCGTTAAGTTCGATGAAACCTTGAGGCGGTGGTCCCTGCTGAAAGCTGGCGAAACCTGCGTCGTGGCCGTCTCCGGCGGCGTGGATTCCATGGTTCTGCTTCATCTGCTGCTACATCTCCATCGCCCTGAAAAAAAACGTCCGAAGGTCGTCGTGGCGCATTTTAATCACGGCTTGAGAAAAAATTCCGTCCGCGAAGAGGCCTTCATCAAAAAAATCTGCCGCGAATGGAAAGTCCCGTGTCGGATCGGTCGGGCCCGCGGGAAAATAAAGAACAACGTCGAATCCCGCGCGCGCGATCTGCGCTACGCTTTTTTGGAAAAAGTAGCGCGCGAGGTCAAATCCGAAAAAATCCTGACGGCCCATCATGCCGACGATCAAGTGGAGACGTTTCTGATCCGGTGGCTGCAGGGCGCTGGGCTGAAAGGCCTTTCGGGCATCTCGCTCCAAAGACCTTGGGCGAAGGGGCTGAGTCTCGTGCGTCCGATGCTTCTGTGTTCGCGCAGCGGCATCGAAAGCTACGCGCGGTCGCATGGGATCGTCCACATCGTCGACGAGTCGAACGATTCGCCGAAATTTTTGCGCAACCGCGTAAGGCGTCTTGCGAAGGCGTTGAAAAAAGAAAACCCGAACCTGCCGGAACGCGCCGCGATCAATTCGCTTTTTTTAAAAGCCGACGAAGCGTTCTTGGATCGCGTCACCGGCGACGTCTTCCGCCGTATCGTCGCCACTAACCGATCTTCGTATAAAATAACCGTAGCCGCCTACCGTTTGTTGGAACCCGCGGTTCGTTACCGTCTTTTGCAGCGCATGGCCCGGCACGCGTGCGGGCAAGACCATTTCAGTCTTTCGGCGGCCGCCATCTTGAAGCTCGATGATATCGGGATGGGCGCGAATGAACGGGCGGATTACGGTCTCTCCTCGGGTTTGGGGTTTCGGAAGCGGAAGGGAAGCCTGGAAATTTCCATGCTGAAATCCCTGGGAAAACCCATTGCCCCTCGAAAATCAGCGTGTTAGCTTTATTTTCCTATGAAACAATCACAGAAAACCATCGCCCTCTGGGCCTTGATCATTTTGCTTTCGATTTCGGTTCTGCACTTCATGAACACGCGTCCGACCCTGCGCAAAAGCGTGTCTTTCAGCGAGTTTTTGACGGCGGTCCAAAAGAACCAGATCGAACGTGTTGCGGTCCAAGGCGAGGAATACCTCGGGAAGTATAAAGGCGACCACCAAGAAGGCGCGCTTTTCGAAACCGTGGGTCCCGCGGACAGCGAAAAAGCCTTCGACCTTCTATCGAAATCTGACGCCGTCATCGAATATAAGAAACCGCGCGAAACACCGATCTGGCAGCAGATCTTGATTTCATGGCTGCCGATGATTTTATTGTTCGCGTTCTTCTTTTTCTCCATGCGTCAGATCCAGGTCGGCGGCGGGCGCGCGATGAGTTTCGGCCGCAGCCGGGCGAAGCTGCTTTCGGAGTCCCAGAGAAAAGTGACGTTTAAGGACGTCGCGGGCGTCGAAGAGGCGAAATACGAACTCGAAGAGATCATTCAATTCTTAAAAGAACCCAAGAAATTCACGAAGCTGGGCGGGCGCATTCCTAAAGGCGTTCTTCTGATCGGATCTCCGGGCACGGGCAAGACCCTGCTCGCGAAGGCCGTCGCGGGAGAGGCCGGGGTGCCGTTCTTCTCCATCAGCGGATCGGACTTCGTCGAAATGTTCGTGGGCGTGGGAGCTTCCCGCGTGCGCGATTTGTTCGAGCAGGGTAAGAAGCACGCGCCGTGCATTATTTTCATCGACGAAATCGATGCGGTCGGACGTCATCGCGGCGCCGGTTTGGGCGGCGGTCACGACGAACGCGAACAGACGTTGAACCAGCTCTTAGTCGAGATGGACGGATTCGAATCCAGCGAGGGCGTCATTATCATGGCGGCGACAAATCGCCCCGACGTCCTTGATCCTGCTCTCCTGCGCCCAGGCCGTTTTGACCGCCGGGTCGTAGTGCCTCGTCCGGACGTCCGGGGACGCGAAGAGATTTTGAGGGTGCATGCGCAGAAGACCGTCGTCGCGCCCCAGGTGGATTTGTCGATCATCGCGCGCGGCACTCCCGGGTTTTCCGGGGCCGATCTCGAAAGCTTAGTGAACGAAGCGGCTTTGAACGCGGCTCGTTACAATAAAAAATCAATCGACATGGACGATCTGGAGACCGCGAAGGATAAGGTCCTCATGGGTGCTGAGCGCCGCAGCATGATCCTGTCGGACGATGAAAAAAAGACGATCGCGTATCATGAGTCGGGACATACCTTGGTGGCGAAGCTGTTGGTCGGCACCGATCCCGTTCATAAAGTCACCATCATCCCCCGCGGGATGGCTTTGGGGCTGACTCAACAGCTGCCGATGGATGAAAAACACATTCATTCGAAAGACCAGGCCGAAAACCGCATCTCCGTCCTCATGGGCGGACGTTGCGCCGAAGAATTGATCTTCAATCAAAAAACGACCGGTGCAGGCGACGA